>NZ_AZUI01000001.1:5482691-5783028 GCF_000526995.1 Lacrimispora indolis DSM 755
CCTTCTATAACCTCCTGTGAAGCACTGTTGGCTAGTTTCAGCTGGTTTAAAAGCCATGCAAGCACGAAGCTCCCCACTATACCTACGGCCGATCCTATATAGACCGGAGTCACCAGCTTCCTGCGGCGCTTTCTGTCATCACCCGCAGACTTTACCAGATATGCTATGATGGCGCCTACGATGAGGATAGCTTCAAAGCCTTCCCTTAGTATGATCGAAAAACACGCGGTAAATGTTGCTACAGCTGCAGATGTTCCGCCCGAAGACGATGATGATGAGCCAGAAGAATCATCGCCGGATGCTGTTCCATCTAAAACATTGGCATCCTCACGAAGCATTGATGCAAGCAGATCTACCTCTTCATTGAAATCATCGATACTGCCCCCTTTTTTGGCTATGGCTTTACAGGCCGAAAATTGCAGCTCCATCTCTGTCTTTCGGGAGCCGGATATATACCCCATAGCTATCCGTTCAAAACCGGTCGTTTCATAATACCCATAATAGCCATGATTGATACAATCATAGGCCGCCTTGGCATCTCCTGCTGCATAGTACTCCTTGCCTGTCTCAAATACAGCCTCCATGGCATCTACCACATCATTCCAGGTCGAAGCAGGCTGCCCCGACTCCTGGTATTCAGCCCAGGTAGCATAGTAAGACTCCTCTGCATGCACAGTCTGTGTCATATAAGTAAGCAGGCAGCACACCATGATGAGCATGGCAATCAGCCTGTTTATCCTGACTTCTTTTCTTTGCATCAAATCCACCTTTCTTTCTTAATTATTCCGGCATCCATGCGATAGATAGAATCGGCATAACCAAATGTATCCTTGTCATGGGTTGCTACAAAAACTATCTTCCCCTGGTCCGCCATATTTCTCAAAAGCTTTAGAACGATCTCTGTATTTTCATCGTCTAAATCAGCTGTCGGTTCATCAGCCAGGATTACATCCGGGTTTCGTATAAGCGCCCTGGCAATTGCCATGCGCCTCATCTCTCCTCCTGACAGATCTGACGGTCTTACATCTCTTAAATTACCTATGCCGGTCTCTTCAAGAAGCGCCATAGCCCGCTCTTCTTCGCCGGTATCGGCTGCACGGAACAGCGTGCACGGCAAAAGTACATTATCCAATACTGAAAGTGACTGTAATGCAGCTTGTCCCTGGGGAATAACTCCAAAATGCTCATTACGGTATTGAGACAGCCTGCTGTCATCCATACTGTACAGCTCGTCATCATCCAGTTTTACGCAGCCATTGCTGGGTTTTAAAAGACCTGACAATATATTAAGAAGCGTACTTTTACCGCTGCCTGAACGTCCGAATAAAGCGATGAGCTGTCCGGAATTAAGTGACAGCGACATATCCTGTACAGCATAGAAAAAATTGCTTCCGCCGTTTTTTCGCATGAACCTTTTATTTATTTTTTCCGCCTGCAAAATCATCCGTTATCACCTCTCATTACCAGCGCCGTATCCATTCTGCTGATTCTGTATGCACTAAATGAGGCCGACGCTGAACTCGCTGCAACGGAAACGCCAATCGCACAGAGAGCCATCATCCAGAGCCTCCCGGTCCCCGGAATCAGAAACGGCAGATTCAAAGATGTTTCAATCAGGCTGCTGAATAAAGAGACCATAAGAACCGCAAAGGCAGCTCCGGCGGTGCTTCCTGACACGCTGACCAGTATCGTCTCTCCCATTAAAATGGTAATCAGCTTTTTCCTTGAGGCACCCGCAAGGCGAAGTACTGCAAATTCTTTTTTTCTCTCATTTGACAGCACAAAAAATGCGATTGCCATAATCGTCAGCACCAACAGCCACACCACCACTACCAGTGCTCCAGCAATATCCGAAATGCCCGAAAGCTTACCCGCCACATCAGAGACCATATTCTGTGTTTGAACCGCCTCTACGCCTCTTACATGGATATTGATATCATTGAGAACCTCTTCAGCAGAGTAACCGTCAGCCACATTGATCAGCACAGAAGATACGATCTGTTCCGGATCAACGCTGCCAAAATCGAATATCTTCTTTTCCTTTGCTGCTGAAATCAGGGTTTTTATGGTATCTTCGTTGGCATATACAGCCGAATCCAGATAAGTTCCGGTTTTATCAAGCTTTGCCGCCACACTTACATCTGAGCCGTAAAACGTCAGTTCATCCCCCATAAATGCATTGAGGCCGCTGCCCACCAGCACCTCCATATAGCCAAGTTTTTTGTTATATGTACGCTGTGCCCACGGAAGAATCGTAAAATCTGTTGCCGGATCAAATCCTATGATCTGCACTTTGTAAGAGCAGCAGCTGGATGTGGACGAGGCCAGAAAGAACTGTTCTGACATCTGCCCGATACCGCTCACCTTAGACAGTCTGTCTACATACGATTTATCCATGTAGAAATATCCCGGATTACCCTGAAGAATTAATCCTGTTAGAGCGGACTTCGTGACCGCCTCGTAAGGAACCACCATGATATCAGCTCCCAAGCGCGTTTCCAAAGAGTTCAATCCGTTTTTCAGACCTGATATCATCAATGATCCTGCCAGCACGGAAAAGCTTAAAAGTGCCGACAACGCTGTCATCGCCGCTGTTCTTACAGGTCTGTGCAGACAGTTGCGAACCGGAAGACTTTTAAAAATTGACATGTCACCTCTTCCTCCTAAGGTTCACCGGCAGCGATACAGCAGTTATTATCAAAATCGCACAGCAGACCGCCAGAACAGCTGGACGCATGACCGCATGACATCTCATGGTATCTGACATACACATAGATATCAGCACATCAGGAAACAGCATAGCAAGGATAGTGACCGGTATCCCGGCCGTGATAAATGCCGCTTTGATCTTTCGGTCCTTTGCTATCATGCAAAGAATGTACAAGATGATCAGGACTGCGCCCGTACCCGTCACCGCGCGCTGCGCCCAGTGGCACAGCATGTAGCTGCCATCCTCCTTAACGCTGCAGGCATGAAACAAAAATTGTGTGCCAAAGGTCAAAAAAATACTCAGTGCCAGTAAAAGGACTGATAAAAGATTACTCGCTGTATGGTCGGATTTCATATTCTGACACATGCCGCCTTTCTATCTGTTTTTTCTTATCTGGTGGAAGCCTCATTGATTCAGGCTTCCAATCAGTTGCCATTTTGTTTCTGTCCGCTCGATCGGCAGACTGCTGTCTGCTGCTCCAGAGATATTCCTTCTGTTTTCTGGCATTCTCAGAGCGCACACCGGGGTGGTTGTGTGGACTAATATTTTTATAGCCATGCATACCTGCTCCTCCTGTATAATTACTGGGTGATGTGTTCATTGTTCTGCATATCCGTCCTGCGAAGCCGCTTATGATCCGCACATACATGCTTAGACCGCTTACTTTTCCTTCAAAGCTTTTAAATATGATTTTCTGTATTCACAAGGTGTTGTTCCGACAACCTTTTTGAATACATAACAAAATTGTGACAGGTTGCAGAATCCGACCTGGATGGCTATATAAGAAACGCCGAGCTTAGAATGTATCAGCAGCCTCCTGGCATGTTCACAGCGTATTTCATTGTAATATTGCAGCAGCGTCATTCCGGTTTCCTTCTTAAATACTCTGCACAAGTAGCTTTTATTTACGAACAATCTGTTCGAAATATAACTCAGATCAAATTTCCGAGGGAATGTTTCATGCATGATCTCCTGCGCTCTGAAGGTAAGCTCTGATTTAGATTCATTCCACCGTGCATTCTCAGGGCTGCACCGATTGCAGATTTCGTATTCACCATCACAGCGTTTATCAGGCCAGGATAATACTTTTAGCTGTTCACTACACATAATTCATCCTCTTTCTTTGTTTTCTCCCGTCATGCCCTTGAACGCGTCAGTTAGTGTAAACTAACTAAAAAGTATTATATACCCTAATCATATACTTTGATATCCTGATATTGACTTTTTAGTGTTAATTTGTGTTCTTAAACAGATACAAAACTGTAAGCGAGCTCTGTATATTATTTAAAATCATGAATTCTTATTCAAGGCAGAGCCGTTTAACAAGATAGCCCAATTTATATACATTAATTTCAGTTACTTCCAATTGTTTAAGAATGGGATACTCTCCAGCAAGTTCTCTGACAAAGCAATCATGCACGGCAATACTTCCAATACCGATGGCCTGGAGATTTTTATATACGCACTCATGATCATATTTTTATAGTAACTCATTTCCATTTCTAATCTTTTGTGCTGTTCTTCAAATTTCGTGCTGATACGGCAGTTGGCAGTAGGCCGGAACCCGTTTCAATGGTAATTTTATAACCTTTTTATATATTTTCCTTTCCTTGATACACAAACAGCGTGAAGGTTGTTCAAACCTTCACGCTGTTTGTGTATCAAGTATTTATTTTACTAATTTGCTTCCCGTTGCAACAGAACGCAACATTCTGTATTCCCTGTTGCTGTAATTCTGATGTCCATTGATCCTAATACTCCCTTGGCGTAAGAGCATATTTCCAGAAATTCTGGCGCTTAATATTTGTAAATGACATAAACTGCATCACATCATCCATACTCACCATTTCTGCCGGGTCAAAATGAGCTCCTTGATTCCCAACTAACCTCATTTCTTATGCCCATTCAACCAAAGAAGACTGTAGAATAGCTTTATCAGAAGGCCTCTGTAATCTTTGAGAAAGCTTTTAATTCCGTGTCATTTCTTATCCGTATTCGCGTCTTATTCTTACAAACAGAACAAAGAAGCCATTTCTCTTTTTCCACAGGCTTTACCTCTCTACTGTGGAAAGACAAACCGCATCTTTGCACTCAGCTATTCTTATATTCCAAAATATCACCAGGCTGACATTCTAACACTCTGCAAATAGCTTCTAAAGTTGAAAACCGGATCGCTTTTGCTTTGCCATTTTTTAATATTGAAAGGTTAGCCATTGTTATCCCAACACCCTCCGAAAGTTCTGTAACACTCATTTTTCTTTTAGCCAGCATGACATCAACATTCACTACAATTGCCATATTCGTCACCTCATATCGTCAAATCATTTTCCGATTTGACATCGACAGCGTCCTGTAAAAGTCGTTTCAATACAGAAGTAAAAACGGCAATTAAAAATGCGCTACCCGATATTAGCAAGCCCAGTAACACAAACCCCGGTGTATCATCGTCTAATTGCACCAGTGTATAAAAGAAAGGCAATCCTCCCACTGTAACAATAATAAAAACAACAATAGCGCAGCGTGTAATAATATCCAAAGACTTTACAGACAATTCCGAAAACGCACAGCCTGTGTCAATATATTTCAACAATTTCATTGCTTGATGCAGCGCGATATAATAGGGTGTGGCCGCTGCGTATGTCCCAATAAACCCGATATATTCCATGTGATATGGATCAGGCCTGTTTTCAAAAAAAGCAATCCATGCAATAACACCACATATGGCAAGCATGACAACTCCAGCGAAAACAACAGCACAACGAAGGATGATAGTCGAACAGCGTTTCATGAAAGCACCTCTCTCTTTATGATTTACTTGATTATAAACAAATATTTATCGTTTGTCAATAAATATTTTCTGCAAATAGAAACATTTTTTTTATGCACCCTGTCCATCAACTCAAATGCAAGATGAGATGCCACTTTGTAACTCGAAAAGCCATCTTTGTAAATGACAATTGAATATTTGTAACCGAAAAGCCACTTTTGTACTCGAAATGCATGTTTTGTAAACCAGAAGCCACCTTTGTGACTGAAATGCAGTTTGATTTTTTGCTTTTATTGTTGTATGATAATAAAAATGCGTATGCCTAAGGGAGGTCAATTCCCTCTCGATTTTTTTGTAATCGGAGAATCCACCCCTAATTCCTTAGACAGATTAGACGTTGGCGGCATGCAAATTTATTATTTTTTGAGTAGAACAGGTTTTAGCATGATGTCTCCGGGGGCAACCGGATTACATCCAAGTTTTAGTAAAACCTCTTCTCCATGATAAAAGCTGAAGGTTTCGTAGGGACTACGATTGTTCAGCTTTTTCTTTTATAAGAATTAATGTGATTCATCATCAAGCTGATATCATCCTGTGTAAGATTGTTAAAGCTTTTTCCTTTGGGAAGGACTCTGCGTATCAGTTCATGATTTACTTCGATCGCCCCCTTTTGGTATGGACTCCCAGCATCACAATAAAATACTCTGGTCCTTAAGCCGGCGAAACGGTCTGGCCCATACTCAATTGCTTTCGGATTTGAGAATTCACTTCCATTGTCAGTCAGAATTACTGGAAACAGCTTTTTAAACAGCTTATGCTCCAGTGTCTGATGCAGGTTATCAAAAATAACGGTTACTGATTTTGAAGTATTCGCATCACGTAAAAAAGCAAGCATGAAGCTGCACTCCACAAAGTGGAGGGTAAGAAGGCATTTGCCTCCTTTTTCCCCGATGACAGAGTCCATTTGCACAAGGTTCGTGTCAGGGGATTTCTCAAGGAACTCACAGAAATTCTTATAATTGCGGTCGATCCGGCAGCCTTTATCAACTTTGAATTCCGGCTTTTTGTATCGCTCCCGGAACTTTACTTTTCTTGGCAGATCAATGTTTCTGATGTCAAACAAACATGCATCAATGTAGTTATAGATGGTCTTTTCACTGCACATCAATTCATCCTGGTGATTGATATAGATCTGGTTGACCGATTGCCCCTGTTCCACGAGAGGAGTAATGATATGGTTGAGCCTGCTGATTTCCTCTTCTGAAACACAAAGACCGCTCCTTGAGGCAGAAATCTTCTCATGTGCGTGGATGTGAGCATGCTCTGCATCATAAACAGTTTTCAGAAGAGTGCACTTACCAATGGTTTGGCAACCATTGCAGACATAGGGTGCCCGAAATCTTGCCATACAGATTTCTTCAAGGAAGTCTGTGCAATTCGCATTACAGGACTGGCACAGCTTACAGTAGCTATCTGATTTACGAGTACATTCTTTTCCACAGATTTTTTTCTTCCGGCAATCGAATCTGCTTTTACAGGCATTGAAAGGAAACCCGGGATAACCAGTGGCAATGTGCGAGCTGTATTTACGCACTTCTCTGGAGATGGTAGTTGGATTTTTATCCATGCGGCGTGCGATCTCCATAAATGACAAAGAATCTTTAAGATATTTTTGCAGGCTGAGCCTGTCTTCGTAAGTAAAAAATTTAGACATCCAATATCCTCCGTTCTGCCGCCAACTCTTTTAGGATATAGGAATCAAGCAATCTAAGGAAACGGAAAAGACTGGTAATCTCAACATTCAATGAAAGAACATCAATCATTTTTGTAAGCCAGAATGCAACCTTCTGGTATCTATATCTAATTTATAAATTTTATCTCAATTTGGAATCGGAAGGGTTGCATTTCGATTTACAATTGAGCTGATTTTTTGCTTTTATTGTTGTATGATAACAAAAATGCGTATGCCTAAGGGAGGTCAATTCCCTCTCGATTTTTGTCAATAAATATTTTCTGTAATTAGATTTTTTTATACACCCTGTTCATTATCTTACACTTCTACACAAAAATCTACTCTTGGAGCATATCACACTTGTCTATTTTATATTAGCAGCATTTAGTTTATGTCTTAAGACAAAAGAGATAAAAACGCTTATCCTATCTGATTTACTCATAATTCACCTTAACGTACATATACAATCGATATGTCCGGCTCGCACAATTGCCATCCAATCAATTAATCCACTACACCTGGATTTTCTCAGACCACTTTCGCAATCGAAAAAAATGCCTGCGAATTCCCACTCTGAATTATTAAAATTAAATTTTTATAGTAACTCATTTGCATTTCTAAACTTTTGTGCTGTTCTTCAAATTTCGTGCTGATACATCAGTAGGACGCAACCCGTTTCTTTTGATTTACACTATTCTCCAAATCACTTACTGACAATTTTATAACCTTCTTTATTTATTTTTCTTTCCTTCATATACAAACAGCGTAAAGGCTTGAACAACCTTTACGCTGTTTGTATATCAGATATTCATTTTTCTAATTCTCCTCCCGTTGCAACAGAATACAACATTCTGTATTTGTTGAGGCAGCAATTCGGATTCTCGTAAGACATAGTTTGACCTTGGCGAACCACTTACTTTTCCACCTAAAAGAGGCTGTAGGTCTCTTTTTGAATGGCTCTGTCACATCGTGCGCCTACAGCATAGTCTATATTTCCTCAACTTTGTATAGGTCCGTTCTTCTGGCACTCAAAAGAGGCAATTGACTTCGTATACTTTTGTTCATTTCCAAATCAATATCAATTACAATGATTATCGGCTTTTCATCAGCACGGTAAATAACGTCTCCCCATGGTGATGCCACAATCGAATTTCCATATGAAATGTAAGGACCATTTTCATCCCTGGCAGGGGCCACACCAATAGTATATAATTGGTTATCAACTGCTCTCTGGCGGAATAAAAGTTCCCAATGAGCAGGACCCGTTGTCATATTAAAAGCAGCAGGAACAACGATCATCTGCACACCATTCAATGTCATAATACTGCTAAGCTCAGGGAATCGCATATCAAAACAGAGACAAAGACCTATTTTAATACCGAAAACTTCAAACATAGTAATGCTGTCTCCTGGAGAAAAAACATCAGATTCTTTAAAGCTCTGTCCGCCTTTTACGTCAATGTCAAAAAGATGAATTTTTCTGTGTCTTGCCACTTCGTTTCCATTAGGGGCAAATACAAACGAAGTATTGAATATCTGGTTTCCATCTCTTTCAGGCATACTTCCGCCAATAAGAAATACACCGTTATTTTTTGCCGCATCAGACAGCGTTTTCCACGTCTGTTCTCCTGCTTGTTCGGCATAGACTGGAAAGTCCTTATTGGCATAAGGGCACATAAACATTTCAGGAAGTATAATCAACTCTGCGCCTTGTTTGGTACACTCGTAAATGCTCTGTACAGCATATGAAAGGTTCTTTTCTTTTTCACTTGCAACTGGCATTTGTATCAATCCGATTTTCATATTGGACTCCATCATATTTTTTTCTTAATCTATTTTCCGAATTTTGAATATCCTCCAGTATTTGATTCATAAAATCAATATTTACTAAAAAACAGCTGTTTGCACCTTTCAACATCAATAAATATATTAATTGCTATTTGCGATTTTTATCATAGCTGTTAATGCTCTATAGATATCAATAATTGTTTTTCCACTATATAATACAATATTGGGGCTAACAAGCTCTGTTCCAGGCATTATTGATGCTGATTCGGCTTGACCGCTGTTAAGGAAAGTAACTCTCATTTCAAGTGGCCCTTGTATTTTTATAGGGTTAATATTTCTTGCATTCAATAAAGCCACTTTACTTTTTTCCATTATTTTTTCAGATGCTACAGATGGTGTTAAACATTTTGCTGCATATCTTCCATATGATGTTTTGACTACAACTGTTTCAATTGCAGAATTTATGTCTTTTACTTCCTGCTCCAGAATGTTGTCACCTGATACTAAAACAACTGGAACATTAAAATGACCTGCAACACATGCATTCATATAAAACTCTCCAGCATCTTTACCATTTATATTTATATTTGAAATCACACCTCCATGAAAAGAGTGACTCAAAACCCCACTTACATTCATCCTGGAATGATAGCCTATAAATATTGCTGCATCAAACGATGAATCTAATCCTTCCATCATTGCACCCTTATGCGATGGACCAGTAATTAATTGAGCTTTACTGTTTAAAGATTCTATAAGTATATTAGTTCCGACACCATGAAGATCATTTACAACAATTTCTGTTGCACCAATCTCAATTGCTCCTTCGATAGCGGCATTGACCTCTTGAGTCATAAGTTCTCTTGATCTCTGATAATCCCGCTCCCCAGGTAATACCTGATTAATAGCCGTAATTCCGCTTATGCCTTCAATATCTGATGAAATATATATCTTCACAATATCACACCTTTCATATTAATCTTTAATTAAGTATTAAAAAGGAAAAATTCCATACCCCCTTTGAATAAGTACTGCCAAACAAATGCAATTTAATAGTATCTTAGAAAAAAGTATTAAACTCACTCAACAACGTCTTTTCTAAAAAATACTTGCAAGGTTATACATAATCGCTAAACTGTGTTATCTTCCCTTTTGACCACAATATGTTATCATTACCATTGTTTCATCATTCCTATAGACGGACGTTTTATATTACATGACAGAAGTAAACTGATGGATTCTTAGATGGGGTAAGATTTTCCCCCACCTGTTGCCGTTTCCCCTGCAATATCTTTTAATTAATGGCAAAGCCAATTGCCCGACCTTACAAATTGGAAGTTGTTTATCAAACAAACTCAATTACTTCAATCTCATTTCTATCAATATCATTCAGACGAGTTTCATAAGTACCCCAGTCATATCTAATTGCATCGGACAATACGACACTTTTCTCTCTCATGTGTTCAATTGTAGAATCGAGGTTTGGGGCATGAAAAACAAAAGATTGATGTCCAGTTGGTTCTAGATTACACCTTTTTCAATCCTATATACAAATCATAGGTATATTTTCGAAAAAGCCAAAATAAACACTATTTGTATTATCATCATCTGTTTTGATAATCGGTATTTCTAATATTTGTGTATAATATTCAATAAGCTCTTCTGTTTTTTCGGAGAAAATATGTGTACAGTAATATCCTGTTATCATTATCTCACCTCTCTCAAATTTCGATATAACTGGGAATTTATGTTTCATTCGTACTACCGATTTCAAGTAGATTTCCCTCAGGGTCGGTAATATAAAAGTTGCGAATGCCAAAAGGATAGGTGATAGGTTCGCCTGTAGGAAATTGTAGACCCAGCTTTGATAACCGCTCATATTCCATATCCACATCAGCAAAGCTGGGTAACCAAAGGGCAATTTCAAACGTCTGATTGATTCCTTTTGGTGGAATATAGCTTTCCCCGATTGCCTTCACGAACTCTTTCCTACTATACATAAATAGGGATAACAAACCGCTTTTAGTTTCAAACTCTGCGAAATCCCCACCAGTCCACTCCGTATAAAAGCCTAAAATATCTCTGTAGAACCGAACCATACTGTCTATATCGTCAACTAATAGACCCGCACCTATCCTTACATCTTTTCCGTTCAAAATCATCAGCTCCTTTATATTTAGAAATTTAATTTGCAAATTCCAATTTATCTCTAAGCCACAAGACAAAAGTGCTTATTCTACAAAATTCAAACCTTGTACCAAAACGTTTATTTCCCTTACCCCACCACGGTAATCGGAAACATATTTCACCTTGCTCAATCACAAAAGCACACCTACATATCCTGCCCAAATCCCTGAAACCCTTTGATTTACTAGGCTTTCCGCTTCAGCAACACCACTGTCTACACATTCCTGTAGACGAAACTTTTATACTACATGGCATATCAGATTATGTAAATTTGGAGCGAGGTAAAATATTACCCCATCTCTTACAGGTTATTCGCAGTTGACTATTTTTAATATTTTTAAGGAATTGGATATATTATATTCCAGTTAATATCTGGTTTGAAATAATCATCTGAAAGTATTTCATCATTCTCTGATAACCATGCACCAAAAAAATCTTCTGTCATTCCTTCGGTTAGTGTAAAAATTATTGATGCGGGAAATTTTCGTTTCCGTTTTATATAATCAATACGATATAAATCTTCAGAATCTATAATTGAAGAATATGTATACGCCTCTACTAAATCACAAAGCTCGGCTTTTTGCCATGTGTTTAAGGCAACTTGACGTTGTTCTTCTGTTTTTAAATAATGCTTTTCTATATAGTTCTGAATTCTAAATCCCGTCAATTCAGCTAACTCTGCTACAATTCCACAACATCCTACAACATTCTCAAAAACAATTTTTCTTTGATAACCATTAGCAGGAAACGCATAAGAAAAAAGTTCTCTATCATTCCGTAATTCCTCAATTTTTGTGTAAATTTCAAACGAAAGATTTAAATTTAATTTAGCAATAATATCTTTAGTTATTGTAGAAAGTTTAGAATGCGAAATTCGGGATAATTTTTCAATACTACTCCAAGGTTGATGTGGATCCACAAAAACTAATGATCTGGATATATTAAATAAAGCGTAATAAAGGAGATACGGTACTGCAATAAAAGCATTATGCTCAATACAATAAGATGCCGTATTTAACATCAATGTTGAAGCCATTACCATTTTTGCTGACTTATATGTTCTTATTATCCATTCTACATTGAGATGGCTGTCCCACCCATTATTACAAAGCTTTGAGAAATTTGAATCTACCCAACGTGTATACTTTTTAACCTCTTCATGACTAATATTTTTCCGTTCTAAATAATTAAAATCAAAATAAAAGTGCTCTGGCTCATATCTCATTTTCTAATCCTTTTATTGGCATTATTAAGCCATTAAAAGTAAGCCCCCTTTCTTTTACCAAAACGTTTATTCTCCTTACCCCACCACGGTAACCCAAAATATATTTCACCCCAATTAACCACAAAAGCACACCTAAATATCTCGCCTAAACTCCCTAAACCCTTTGATTACTGGCTTTTCTTCTCCAGCAATACTATGGTTTCGACATTCCCTGTTTCTGTAATTCGGATGACCATTGCACCTAGTATCCCCTTGGCGTCAGGCTGTTTTTAGCAATTTTACCACCTTGTCCGTAAGCGCTTAATAAAACAGTGCTTATTATATAATGATTAAGATCCATGTCATAATTAATTCCATATAATTAGAGCTTTTTGAGTTATAGTTTTTCAAGTTTTTCAAGCTCTAGGAATGGAGGCATTTATGGATCAAGTTACTCAAACAAAAGTTTTATTCCGCAGAGAACAATGGAAAAAGATCATTGCGGAATGCCAGGCCAGTGGCCTTCCCGTTAAGACCTGGTGTGACCAGAATGGTTTCAAAGAACAGTCCTATTATTATTACCTTAAGAAGATTCGTGAACAGGAAATCGAAAAGATTCCTGTAGCACTGCCTGATCCAATGGAGAAACCGGTTTTATTTAAAAAGTTGGAGGTGCAAACACCTATTCATACACAAGCTGCTGTAATCATACATCTTCCGGCTGCATCACTTGAAATACACAATGGTGCCACGCAGCAGATCATTGAGACTGTGCTCCTTGCACTGAACTGCTTATGTTAGGAGATATTACTATTGCAAAGGACATTTACATTGCCTGCGGTTATACCGATATGCGTAAGTCGATTGACGGACTTGCCGCTGTCGTACAGGAGCAGTTTCACTTAAATCCTTTTACCCCATCACTTTACCTATTCTGTGGAAAACGCCGTGACAGGATCAAATGCCTGCTGTGGGAAGGAGATGGATTCTGCCTTTTATACAAGCGCCTGGAGAATGGAAGCTTCCGCTGGCCGCGCTCGGAGGAAGACGTAAAGCCTATCACATGGCAACAGTTCCGCTGGCTGATGGAAGGTCTTGAACTGGAACAGAAAACGGTTATTCTGCCAGCTAAACCGGCTTCGTTCTGTTAGCTTCCAGTGCCAGAAAAGCCTGTATTCACTGGCTTTTTAGCTACTTTTGTGGTATAATTATTGTATCAAAAATATAGGGTTGAAACTATAATGGACAATAAAGAGGCTTATATCATGCACCTCGAAAACACAATACAAGACCTACAGAATCAGATAAGCAACTTAAATGAAATAGTCCTGTTTCTCCGTAAAGAGAAGTTTGGTTCTTCCAGTGAAAAAACTCCAAAGGAAGAAATCGATGGTCAGCTTTCTTTATTCAACGAAGCTGAAATGGAAGCAGATGCTTCTCTTCCTGAGCCTATAGTAAAGGACGTCAAAGGTTATAAACGTAAAAATACAAAAACCAAACGCGAAGAACTGATCAAAGATCTTCCTATAAGAGAAGTTCCGTGTACACTACCAGAAGATGAGCAGTTCTGTGATCAGTGTGGTACACCATTAAAAGTACTTGGTACACAGGTTCTGCGTGAAGAGCTGGAATACATTCCGGCAAAACTTCGGATCGTCAGGTACATACAGACTGTTTATGAATGTTCGAAATGTAAGCGCTCTGAGCATCCATATATTGTGAAGGCAGAAACTCCAACATCACTTATGAATCATTCCCTTGCATCTGCGAGTTCCGTGGCAAATGTCATGTACCAAAAGTATGTCAATAGCATCCCTCTTTACCGACAGGAAAAGGATTGGGAACAGCTGGGGATTGCTCTAAGCAGAGCAACTATGGCTAACTGGATTATTCGATGCTCGGATGACTATTTTAAACCAATCATCGACCACCTTCAGCAAAAGCTGTTGGAACGCGATATTCTCCATTGCGATGAAACGCCTGTCCAAGTCCTTAAGGAGGAGGGTAAGAAACCACAGACGAAATCTTACATGTGGTTATACTGTACCGGTAATGATGGAAAAGAACCAATTGTTCTTTACGATTACCAGCCTTCCCGAAACGGGGACAATGCAGTAAACTTCCTGAAGAACTTCAAAGGGTATGTCCATTCAGATGGATACTCCGGATACAACAAACTTTCCGGAATAACCCGTTGCGGCTGTTGGGCTCACCTACGAAGAAAATTTGTAGAAGCCATCTCTACAAAGAAAGCCGAGGGGGCTTCATTGACTCAGGCTGAAATCGGAAGGGATTACTGCAATCAGCTTTTTAAAATCGAAGAAGGATTAAAAGATCTTACCACAGAAGAACGATTAAGCAAGCGTCTTGAACTAGAAAAACCAGTTCTTGAGGCCTTTTGGTGTTGGCTTGATAACCTTAATTATCTCAAGGGATCTGCCCTTGGAAAGGCAGTTGTCTATGCAAAGAACCAGAAACCTTACATGGAGAATTATCTTCTTGATGGGAGATGTTCCATTTCAAACAATGCAGCTGAAAATGCCATTCGTCCATTTACCGTGGGGCGAAAAAACTGGCTGTTCGCAGACACTCCAAAAGGAGCGAATGCGTCTGCTGCTGTATACAGTACGTCGAGACCGCAAAAGCAAATGGTCTTAATGTATATACCTACTTAGAGTATTTATTACTTTACATGCCTGACACTGATTGGCGAAACCATCCAGAATTACTTGATGATCTGATGCCGTGGTCAGCGGATGTACAAAGTGAATGTAAGAGGTAAGGCTCAGGGTTGGTTATTATAACTGATCCTGTTTTTAATTTTAAAGGCACTCTTTTATTAAGCGCTTACCCTTGTCCTTGACAAGCATCATTATTTCTGAGTTTCAGTATTTTTCCTTTCTGTTAAATGTTTGAATATCCATAACTATTTATTATAATTTTTTACACAAAAATACTTTTCCTGTGTAAAGATTTTAGACAGAACAGGTGGTATATTGTCTAATACCGTTTGTTTTGTTATTTGAAACGCTTTGTTCATACCTAGCATATTGCTAATTTCGCTATTTGATCTCTTATCACTTAGTATCCTGAATAATTGTTGAAAGAATGCTGGCACAGATACAATCGCTCCATCACGAAGCATATTATCCAAATAAAATCGCATCATATTTTCAAAAGATACTATACCATCTTTATATTCAATCATAAGAAGCTCGCTTTCTCCCGAATATTTCCAGGTGCTATACTGCTCAAGCTCGTTAATAAAATTAATAAACACCCTATCACTAAATGACCAATCAATACCATCTATTTTAGTAACTACCCTTCCATCAGGATAACTCCCATACCAATAAGCCCCATATCCCGGTAAATAAAAATTTTTACTTTTTCCACTAAGGTGATGGTAATGATTTAGACTTTTCAAGATATCTTCACCTACCTCTAACTCAGGTCTTGTAATAAGAATTCCAATTGTATCTTCTTTAATTTGATTATTATTTATATCTCTTAACATTTCCTGGTATGTAATTGCTTCTAACATATTGTCACCCTATCTCCATATTAAATATAGTATAAAATATCAAATATTCCTTGTTTTATATTTTTATAAATTTTTCTATAAGATAAAAAATAATACTTATAAAAGATTAATTTATGACCATAATTGAAGTGGCGGTATTTTACTTTAAATCTTGTTTTATTAATACATTTATTTATGGACTTTCTCTGATAAAATCCTTCAAAAATTCAGGTAAATATTGCTCACATATATCTGCTCGTACTATTGCCTCTCCCCCATATATTAAGAAAACAGTAGCATCTAGCTCACTATTAATAACCATAGGTTTTCCCATAACTTGTGTACAAGTTTCTATCGCTTCCTTTGGCTTTACTGGTCGTAATCTTCTGATTTCTAATTTATATTTATCATCTGCCCATCCTACCCATTGAGTTTGTCCTCCAATATAATCATCTTTCAAATTAATCCAAAAATACGTCGCTTCTTTTTTTATTTCATAATTATTCAAACACTTCAAATAATGGCTGTATAATTGATTGTAACCGTCTTCTCCCTTTAATTTATACTCGCGCTCCTCTATCTCTTCTTTATAGCCCTTCAATCCAAGCAAATAATCTGCGGAAACATTAAAAAATGTTGCAAGTTTAACTAAAGCATAAGTGTCTGGCCTATATCCTCCCTCATACCTTTGTATTGATTTCATTGTGACGTCTAACTGTCTTGCAAGATTTTCTTGAGTGAGTCCAGCTGCCACTCTCAATTCTTTTATTTTTTTTGCAAATGACTCCATATTTTCCCCTCCTTTATGCTCTGATTATATCGTATTTGGCACGGGATTAGTAGAGACACTTTTGTCTTAAAAAAGAGAAGGAAATAACTATGGGGGAAATTTAGTCAATAAATTCCCAATTAAGATAATTTTTTCACCTCTCCTATTTATTAATTTAAAAAGGTTTTATCTTCAAACATCTTATGCCATCCGTGGACACAGCGAAAAAACGGGGCCCAAAATCGCATTTTTCAGCTCCGTTTTTCCTCATTTTCAAGCAAAAAAACACAACATCTTGTGATCTAATCCTGATTTTCGTCCTTATTACTACAATATGTCATCCTTATCACCGTTTCAACATTTCTGGAGTGTGTAAAAAAGATTATAGGAAAGCATGATTATGCCTGATGACGTATAATTAATTTCGCAAATTTAATTTCATAAAAATAGACATGGTCTATAGCCGTTTGGTAGAATTAAGTTACCACACAAAATACTCTCAAAGGAGGCTATAGAACATGTCTGATAATATTATACAATTAAATCAGGAACTTATCCATAACGAATTGAAAGATTTAGTACGCAACAGCGTTGAGGAAACCCTCAATGCCTTGCTGGATCATGAAGCAGAAGAACTCGTTAATGCGGAAAAATACGAACGTTCCGGTGAACGCAAGGGATATCGTTCCGGCCATTACAGCAGGAACTTTCAAACCACAGCTGGTGAGGTCAAATTAAAGATGCCAAAGCTAAAGGGTGTTCCGTTCGAAACTGCCATTATTGAACGCTATCGCCGCAGAGAATGCTCCGTAGAAGAGGCTCTCATTGAAATGTATCTCGCGGGTGTTTCTGTTCGCCGTGTTGAAGATATCACCGAGGCATTATGGGGAACTAAAATTTCACCTGGAACAATAAGTAATCTTAATAAAAAAGCTTATGAACACATTGAAACATGGAGAAGCCGCAAACTTAGCGGTTCTTATCCATATGTTTATGTTGACGGTGTTTACTTAAAGCGCAGCTGGGGTGGTGAAGTTCAAAATGTCTCTATCCTTGTTGCTATTGGTGTCAATGAAGATGGATGCCGTGAAATCATTGGCACAGCAGAAGGTATGAAAGAAGATCGTGAAAGCTGGAGGACATTCTTTGTATGGTTAAAAGAACGTGGCCTGGCTGGAGTGCGCCTAATTATTGGTGATAAATGCCTTGGGATGCTCGAATCCATTCCAGAAGTATTTCCGGATGCAAAGTATCAAAGATGTACGGTTCACTTCTATCGGAATATATTTTCGGCCACTCCTCGTAATAAGATGAAAGAAGTCTCTATGCTGCTAAAGGCTATTCATGCTCAAGAGTGTAAGGTATCTGCAAAGGAAAAGGCAAAACAAGTAGCTGATAAACTTCGCGAGATGAAATTAGCTTCGGCAGCTAAAAAGGTCGAAGACGGAATCGAGGAAACCCTTACATACATGGATTTTCCTAGCCAGCACTGGACTAGAATTCGCACCAACAACACCATCGAAAGACTTAATAGGGAAATCAAACGTAGAACCCGGGCAATTGGCGCTTTTCCTGATGGGCAAAGTGCTTTAATGCTTGTATGTGCCAGACTACGACACGTAGCAGGGACCCAATGGGGTACAAAGCGCTACATGAATATGGAGCATCTAAAAGAAATGGATCTCCAAAACGAGTCTGATATCATAGCCGGCTAACTACCGGCTACCAGACGGTTGAAATACAATTTGCGAAAAAATCTTGACACTATCTAAGAGGATACTCTTTTCTGGCCTGCAGGATATCTTTTTCGCTAACCTCTAATTGTTTTAAACAACTGAGTAAATCGAATGACTCTACATATCTTCTAGCTATATTTCTATCCCTAGTTTCTCTTGGTCTTATAGAAAAATCCATTAGTCAATAAATTTCCTTCCTCAATTCATATTCATATAATGATTCAACGATATTTTCTCTATAAAGTTTTCTATTAAGATACATAAAGTCATTATACACCATTATTAAGAAGGATTACAACTGAATGAAAGTAAGTGTCAAATAAGTTGGTGTATAGAAAAACAGACAGCCCCTGTTTATAATTGAAGGCTGTCAGTTAACGGCAAAGTTTTTGAATAATCGGATCCCATGGCATATATGCTTCCAGATATTCTGGATATTCAAGGAATGAAGTTCCGGGAATATTGCTGAGAATGAATTGGATATACTTCCATGGATTTAATCCATTGGCTTTGGCCGTTTCAATTAGAGTATAGATACCAGCACTTGCTTCTGCTCCTTTGGGACTTCCTGAGAACAGCCAGTTCTTCCGGCCAATTGTAAATGGCCGGATGCTATTCTCTGCCAGATTGTTTGATATGCTGCAGTTGCCATTAAGAAGATAATTCATCAGTCCTTCTTTTTGGTTATTCGCATACTGAATGGATTTACCCAGTCTGGAACTCACAAGGACTTTCGGTGAGGTCTCTTTTACCCACGACCAAATTGGAAAAGCATTCACTTATGCAGCCAATCAGAAAGCAGGACTTATCATTACCTGCTGGATGGGAACTGCATCATATCAAAATAACCTGGAGGAAAATAGTATTCGTCCTTTTACAATTGGCAGAGAGAACAGGATGTTCTCTGGTAGCCCCAAAGGTGCGGAGGCAAGCGCTGTAATATACACCCTGATTGAAACAGCAAAGGTCAATGGTCTGAGTCCAATGAAATAAATCCAGTTTATTCTTGATGATATTCCCGGAACTTCGTTTTTGGAATATCCGGAATACCTGGAAGAATACATGCTCTGGAATCCGCTGATCCAGAAACTGTGTCGATAGAGTCAACCTTTAATTATAATGGAAGGTTGGCTCTTTTTTAATACATGACTTTATCTGACGCTTACTTTGCAAATTCAATTCTGGTATCAGTATTGATATTAACGGATAAGAGATCAGGTTTCCCTGAAGAAATTCGACAGGGTGACTTGCCCTCTTTATTTTTGTTACTCCCTAAGATAGAGTTTATTCAAACTCTTATCATCAAATATTGGTTCCATTATTGTAGGTGTATCTTTTGCGAAATCTTCTGGTATTTTCCCGCTAATTCTATTAATAACGGCTTTGCCGTCGGCGTTTACAATATGAATTTCGTCAAACACCTGCCTTGATATCTGAAAACTTAGAAGGCAATCATCGATATATTTTCCATAGCTCGTGTCAAGTCGTGTTTTATATCCATTGAAAATTATTTTATTAATTATTCCACTACTATCAGAGAGAAACACTGCTGCCACCATACGCAATGCCAAATTGTAAATCATGCCGTTATATATATTCTTGGCCTCATCACGTTTTAACTGGATAGGAATAATTTCATCATCTCTTATATTGAATTTATAATCAGAATAAGGCAAGGAATCGATAACCGGCAACTCTCCATTAATCACAAGAAGCCCCTCCCTATAGAACACGGTGTTGTTTGGTTGAAATCCCATGTAATATCCACGTGTTTTCTTGCTATCCTTACTTAAAACATAAAGGATATATTCCATAACCTCACTCGGTTTACCATCATGGCAATCTTTCTGCCTGCTGTCAATTCCTGCATTAAACTGGGCCTGTTCCGCTTCATAAGAAATTTTTCCTTGCTCATACTCTTGAACCCACTTGTTATATTCTTTTTTCGCCAGATCCTCTAATTGGATTCTATTTACTTTTCGCTTTGGGAAGACTGACTCAATAAAAGCAATTCTCTTCGGAACCTTCAGGTCTTTCTTCATTATATCCAAGTTAGGAGTTTGATGAATTTGAGTGTACCTTCTGACACGTTTAAGGCTTTCATAGTATTCCGGAACAGAGGCTTCCGTGACTCCAATTAGAAGTCTGTGCTTTATAGCAGATAAATCTTTAGAGCACTGGCGGCTTAATCTATATGCTTCTTCTTGTCGTTCAAATTGATATCTCTCTTGTTCGATTTTTTCTTGTTCTTTTTCCCACTTTATTTGTTCAGCACCCCATTTTTTATACTGAGTTTCTATTTTTTTATTCAGGGCACTTTCAGTTGTTGCGGTAATTTTAGCATGCTCGCCCGTGTAAGGATTCCCTATGGTTTCTACCAGTTTTTTCTTTCCAGCCACACGACCACCTCCCAGCATTCATCCTCGACACCATCATCTAATCCGGGAACTCAACTCTCGCCGACACCTAAATCACTGTCTCAATAGACGACATCTAAATCAACGACTCAACTATTCGGCTCATTCTTCATAATCAGCCGGTAGCGCTGTTTCCACAGAGCGAACTGCTAAGTTTCCAATCCTAATAAATCTCACCGAAAGCGGTTCAAAACGCCCTGTTTTACGCTATTCTCACCCGGTCTTAACATCAGACAAACGGTTTCAACATGTGTTGATATATACTGTTTATACCACATGACAAAATAGGCCCTCACCCCGTTAATTTGATTGAAATCCTATATGATGAGAGGAAAAGCTGAGTATTCCGTCTGAAATGAGCACCCTTTTCGGAAATTTAGAGCACCTTTTTCCGGAAAAGCGGTGCATGCCTTTCCGGAGCCGAGTGCAGTTAGCTGATTAGTACTCAGATGGAATCTCTATTCCGTGCTCCGTTAAAAGTGCCTGTAACTGTTCGATGTAATTTCGCAGGTGCTGGATTTCTATCCAGTTGCCATGACATAGTTCATCAGCTTCTTCTAATTCGTGGCGGGTTAATTCGTAATCAGTCCATTTAATACATTTATTGTTCTTGCTGAATGCACAATAGTTAGTCATTGGCAGCTCCTTTCCGGGAAGCTTTGATGCCATGACGTTCCCTCATAGATACACGACCGTCAATCATTACTTCATAGGAGTTATGAATAATCCGGTCAATGATTGCTCCGCAGATAGTAGCATCGCAATCACTTCCAATACGGCTGTACCAGCCTTTCGGTTCAAACTGTGTGCAGAAGATAACGGAACTTTTTACACTGCGTGCTTCAATGATTTCGAGAAGCTCCCGTGTCTGCTCGGTGGATACCGGGCTTAAAAGGAATTCATCCAGAATCAAAAGGTCGATTTTCTGGTACGCCTTGATTACTTTTTTCAGAGTATCATCACCATGCGCAACTGCCAGTTCGTTTAACAGGTCCGACAAGCGGACATAACGGACTTTTATAAAATTCCGGCAGGCTGCTATACCAAGTGCACAGGCAATGTATGTTTTTCCGTTCCCGGATGCACCTTTCATAATGATATGATGGTTATCTGAAATATACCGGCATATAGAGAATTCCAACATCTGGCCTTTGTCCAGATTTCTGTCCAAGTGATACTCAACGGCTTCCATGCACGCATTCGGATAACGGAATTCTGTATTAGGGATAAGCTTTTGCAACTTTGTATTTTTTCACTTGTCCCATTCCTTGTCGACCAGCATTCCAAAACGGTCTTCAAAGGATAAAGCCTGATAGGTATCAGGGTCTGAGCACTGGCTTTCAAAAGCGTCTGACATTACAGATAAGCGCATATCGTGTAGTTTATCTATTGTTGACTGGCGAATCATCAGCGGTCACCTCCTTCGTAGTAAGAAGCGCCTCTGGTAATGCCATACTTGGAGCTTTCTTTGTTTGATAAGTTACCGGATTCTGATTCCAATGCCACTTTGCCCTGACCGTTTTTCAGAATAGTGCTGATATTTTTCAGACTTGGGCTCGGTGTGTAGCTGAGCGCTTTGGCACAGGTGTTTTCCAGACGTTCCATACCATAACGGTCAGCAAGCTTCATCAACGATGCACAGGATTTATATCCCTGTTGCTCCACTTTATGCATATATAAAAAATGTTTTACTACAATGAGGGTGTAATGACCGACATTCCTGCCCCAGTCAAGAAAACTTTCCGTGTTGTATTCAAAATATTTTCTGTGATTTTCCGGCATGTGTTCCGGCATGTAAATTGAATCATGCGAATACGCTTTACGCACGTGAGCTGCTATACGGTTGTTATGATAGAAGACTTCGATACTATTTTCAGTAATACGGATGTCTACTTTCTTACCAATAAATTCATATGGAACAGAGTACTTGCAATTCCCGACAGTTAGGAGATAATCTGGTTGTATGGTGGCAGCCCCCCAGACAGCCGTTTCATACGGGGAAGCGGGTAATGGCATGAGGAAGTCCTTTTCTTCTTCGATAAATGCAGACAACCGGCTTCCTTTCTTTTTCTGGAAAGGTTTTGCATTGAATTCTTCCAGCTTTTCACGAATGGCTTTGTTGAGTTCATCAAAGGTGAAGAACTTCCGGTTTCTAAGAGCTGCTAAAATTCATGTTTCAAGTACCTTTATGGTACCCTCTGCATTGGGTTTGTCCTTGGGCTTTACCGGTCTGGCGGGAATGATTGCAGTTCCATAATGTTCCGCCATTTCATAGTAGGAACGGTTGAGTACAAGCTCTGTCCATGTGTTCTTAATAACACCGGTTTTTAGATTGTCTGGTACGAGAATGCGGGTCACACCACCAAAGAAAGAATACGCATGAACATGTGCGCCTATCTAGTGGTTGGATTTCATATCTGAAAAAGCCTCTGCATATCCGTACAAACTGCACGGAAGTACGGCAACAAATATATAGGCAGGTATATCGCGACAACTGGCGACGTCGTAAACCTTAAGGGTATCGCCAACCCAGTCTACTTCCAGAGTTTCTCCGGGTTTGCGTTTAATTCTAAGAGTTGCTTTCTTTGATGCGGCATAAGCATGATACTTGTCGTTAAACTGCGTGTGCTGGTACGGAATAGTATGTTCCGCCTCGCATTTGGCACAGTATTCCGTCCACAAGAGAGAAAGTGATAGACCGGGCTTAGCCAGCTCATGATAGACATACTCGTAATCCGGGAGCCCCCTTCCTTCATTGCTGCCTCTGTTCGGATAAAACAGATGCTCAATGTCACTGTTAGTCAGTGCATCTGGGATAGGCCATCCCAAAGAATGTGTTTCTGCAAGCTTAAGTACTTCAGAAACCGTGTTACGTGAACAACACAAGCTGTTCGTAATCGCAAGATTGCTTAAGGCCAGACTTTTTAGTCTGATGATTTCTCGATAATCAATCATGGTTATCGACCTCCTTAATGAATTTACACATTTTCATGTGCATGGATTCATTATAGAGGATTGCACTCTGGAGCGGAAACACCTGCTCTGAACCCCCGGATTTATGTGCTCTGAAATTTCGGAAAGAGTGCACTATTTAAACGGAATATCCAGAAAAGCTACTTCTTGATAGGATTTCAGCCCTTGGCTCATGATATCCCCTACCTATTTAAGTATATTATAAACAGGCGATATTTTCGTCCGTCTTTCACACGATTATAATAACTTCATTGGGCCCCCTCCGTACACCATTCTCAGTTCTCCATATACATGATCCCAGTTACGGATTTGTATCCGCACTTTTCTGTGACTCGCTCCAACTATTCTAAAGTCTTTTTTTACATAAATATCTGATATATCTTTAAGTCTGCAGCAAAAGACTCACACTCCTAATCAGGCACATTTTAATGTTTTCGTACCTAGTGGATGTAGCACTCACATTCTGTTTTAGGATAAATAATAGCTATTACCTCCTTGATTCCAGTCAGTCCATGTGCGCAGATGATAACGATATTTTTTATCCCCTCCCCCGATTCTTTAGACTATTTAGAACTTAGATATTTAAAGAACGTAGTTGGAATATTGCAAACATCACAAATAAAATGCAAACTTGTTTTTATTCCGATTTTAACTTTCTCATAATTATCAAATAAAGAGGACATCTCCTCATTATTAACCACTTTTTCATTCAATTCATATTCCATTAGTATAAATTCGATTTGTCGCAGTATATCAAAAAATGCCAACGGGTTATTCGTTATTCTAAAAATAAAATCTATAAGCTTATAAGTATATTCTGGTGGTTCAATTTTAAAATTAGCATGTAATTGTTGTGGCATAAAGTCAGGTATTTGCTGTTTAACTAATCCAATGGCCATCTTGTATGTTGCATTTACTATTTCTTCTCGCTTTCTTGCTGGAATTTCACCAGATAGCATCCCATCCATAATCAGTAACTTTTTATCATTATCTGACAAATAATATACTTCTCGACAAATATTTATTATTGCTAAATTAAACAAACATATTAATTCATATATACCCCATTTCATAATTACTTTTTTCTCATCACCTTCTACATTGTAGCAATCATATAATTGTTTTATTCCACTCAAACATTTTTTTACTCTTGCATAATGATCAAATACCCAATAGCTACTTTCCATATACTGAGCTACTCTTTTTAATTCCTTACCATCATATGATACACTTTTTTTCAGTTTATTGATCATATCTAACTGTTGATTATAATTCCAAGACCCCCTCCAGTCACTTTCTTTAATATGAAAATCTGTTTCCAATTTATTTAACAACACATCATCCAAAATAATTATTCCACTTTTATGTGCGTACTGTTTTGTATTAATTCTAACATTGTTTTTTACAAATATAGCTTCATCGATTCTAGCAGAATATTTTATACCTTTGATCCAAGACATTCGTTCTAGCGGTTTTGCTCTTCCAGCTTTGCAATCAACCCACACCTTTTTTGTAGAAAAATCCTTATTGATAAATATCCCATAGACATCAAGATCTGTAATTTCATCTGCCAAATCATCAGCAGATGTCTTTATAATAACTCCTCTTTTGCTATAATATCCCATATGGAACATCAGTCTTTGCATGCGATATTCTAATAATGATCCTTTACTAATACTCTTTTTTTGTTTTGTCCCATTATTATTAATATCAGTAGTATTATCTAATATTAATTGTTCATATTTTATTTCTTTATTCGTTCCGTCCATTTCATCCTCCTATATTAATTCATCTCTTAAAACCTTATTTAAATGCTCTTGTGCTGCTCTTACTGGTTCTGGCAATAATCCCATTTTAACTCTAGTTTCTTCTGGTGAATCAAATGAACCACATTCGGAAATTATATTACAATCACTTATACTTTCTGTTAGTTTTATACTATATTCTTTTGATTCAATAATTCTTAGTGCTTCTTCCGCTATATCTTGTTTTAATAATTTTAAACAATACCCCTCGCGAGTTTGACGTGTATAATAATTATATTTACTTCTTTTTTCTACTTTAACAATACCTCTCTTTTCCAAAAGCAAATAATCAGTTCCATTTGATGAATGCGGACCTACTGTTCCTCTATTTATTAATGCCCGTAAAAATTTAGCCGAATCATTAATAGTTGAATATTCTGTATAATTTTCTCCAAATCTAATAGATGCTAATAATAATTTAACGTCGTCTAAAATATCTTTGTCTTGTGAATCTTCATGTAATAGATTAGTAGAAAATTCGAACTCTTTATTGAACCCCCTTGATGACGATATAATTGTTGGATTTAATATTCCCACCTTCTTGGCTAATTGAAGAAGTTCTGCGTCTACATTTGGCAGTTGTTCAAGTGGAATTCCTTGCTTATTTTGAACTATTTCTATAACATCCTTTAATGTTTGCTTCTTTCCAAAATCAAGCGGTGCTATAGCTGCTGCAATTTTTTTGTGGTTTTCTCCCCAGATATATTCATTACTAATAATAGGATCTTTCGTTTTAGTTAAATTTACTTTTTGAATCAATTGAAATTGCTCCTGTATTGCAATTGATAATTGAATATCCTGTTCCTTATATCCATTTTTTATTAATTTATCAATAATTTCTCCTTGATAATATGGCAACTTTTTCGTAGCTTCCATAGTTTCAATAGCAATTTTTTCTATTATATTGGGGTTTTGGTTCTCAAAGACTTCTCCAGCAATTCCCAAAACATTTTTTGAATCAAACAAATATTCTGCGATGCCTGTGATTTCTCCAATTGTATTTCTAATAATTTCAATTTTATCAGATGCTCTTTCAATCTCAGGTAAAATTATTTTATGTAAAGTACTTTTTCTAATTCCAACACTTCCAGCCATTTTTTCAATTTTTTTGATATTTTCAATTGTTCCATTACCCCTAATTGTGCCGAGAAAACGACCCGATTTTCCTGCAATGTTTAAATTGTCCACTTCATCTAAATTTTGACTTTCTTCAATATAATTTTTTAAATGTTTTTCTGCTGCTATAGCCCAATAACCATCTTGAATATTCTTATTTTCACTCATTTGTTTCCTCTATCATCATTTTATGTATTAAATAAATGTACTGCATTAATCATAATCACTTTTGATAATCTATAGACTTTTAATTCTACATTGTATATAATTTTACCACTTTCAGGTCTTTTTCAAGTAAACATATAAATTTCATAATGAAATGAACGGCGTTATCCGATTTCTTTATTTGTTCTTAATATTATCTATGTAAAATTTCCTATAATTTAACCCAACTTTATCATCTTTAATATCTCCTCGGTGTCAGGGTGTACCTTTAACAATTACGAACACTTGACTCTTGTTTTCTATAAAATAACTATACCAATTATAACATGGCAACTCTCATTTTTCGATGCCGAATCTAGTAAAAGTAAAAGCTGTTAACAATAAAGACTCAGCGTACTGGTACTTTTAGTCTTAGCAGTTTTTTTATAGAAACGAACTTCTTGGGTATTGCTTTTCATTTTTTATTATCGAAATTTTAGAGAACTTCTACCTCAGATCTGCTATTTTTATTTTAAATGAAAGATAGCCCCATTCCTAAATGTAAGTTTCCATCTTCTCCTATCTTGAAATACTTCTTTGCAATGTATAACTTGATTAAATCCATTAATTAGTTATTTGCAATTTGAACACTTTACACGTTGTTTTTATCAGAGACAGCGTGGGTAGATTTTGCCCACACTGATTTTTTCTCTGATTCACTTCTTCTAAAAATATTTCTGATATATTTTCCAATCATACTTCGATCACGATGAGATAATTCTTCCATTTGGGCGGTGGATTTCCAAGATGCGTCAGCATCATAAAGTAGCTTCTATTTTAGATAAAACGCTTTCTGTTTCGTCCATTATAATTTCATAGTTTACATGAAATCCTAATAAGCTAAAATATAATTAAAAAGTCAACTTTCATTCATGCCTTTATTCTCTTTTAAAATCAGTCTTCCAATTCAAAATACTTGTTCTCTACACATTTTGTTAGCCATACACCATTGATTGATAAATAGAACTTCAATCTATCTTATACATTTCGCCACTATGTACTTTTAAAACAATAGGATTATCATGCCGCTTACCAACTCTAATCGCTGTTTCCATATCATCTGATAGATGTACATATAATCGACTCATCGGTTTTAGTCCATCAGATAATATACTTGATAAGAATCTTCCTGCTGTTCCATGGTACAAAACTTCAGGTGGTTCTTGCTCTATCAATTCTACATCAACCGGAATACTATGCCCCTGGTTTGCCCTGATTAGCGTCTTATCTGCATTAAAACTATAACGCTGCTTATTATCCGTTGCAACAATTTCTTCTAATACCTCCATATTGATTTTTCTGCCTGTATCATTCATTCCATCAAGTAATTTAGTATTCATCCATTCAAACTCGTCTAACTTAATATTCGCAGCATCTGGTTTATGCCTTAATACAAGAGATATAAATACACTTAATTTATCTAATTTGCTCATTATTTACCTCAACATACATTGATATCTTCTAGTTCGACCAATCTTGCGTAAATTCAAGTGACCGCTACCAAATATAATAGCACCTACTATCACACCACCATCATCATATAACAAAATATTTTTCATGAACCGCTTTCCAAAAACTCATATTTCCACAATTCTTCTGGAAATCTTCCACAATTTTTTATTCCTTTAGTATCTGGCATAGCAATCATTAGTAATCTTCTTGGTCTAGTCATAGCAACGTATGCCAAACGCATCAGTTCCTGATCAAGAGAGCCCTCCATCAGTAGTTTAGGGGTAATTGTACTTCCTGTACGGCTTTTGATATAAATTAGCACTGCATCATAAGATTCTCCTTTTACTCCATGAATTGACGATCGGGTATATTTATCTTCTATCTTCTTTTCAAAATATTTACTTAACGATATTTGCTTAAAATACGGTACATTTTTGTCACTCTGTTTTATCTTAAAAATATTCTTGATATCTTTATGTGGTGAAATTTCATAACCGTATTTAGTGCATATTGAGCAAAAGATAACCGAAAAGCTTTTTACCCATTCCGCAATTCCCATTTCAATATCAGGCATATCTACCAAAATATCTATGACATAATCTTTCCATGTTTCTTCGTTGGTGTACTCCCAGATTTTTTGCTTCATCACATATTCATCTACATCTTCATTAAAAATCAAATCATAGGATGCCTTTGATGCTTCTTGGTATGCTCGCTTTCTCGAACCACGTTTCCATTCATATGCTGCTTTAGCAAACAACTCTATTTCTTTGCTTTTCCATAATCCTGTTATATCTGTATCAGAATATATTCTCCCTCTAGTTAAGATTGCAACATTCTCCGGCGATTCCTCTATTCCCATCTTTCTACACTTATCCAAAAAATAATGGATAATATCATCCTCTGAATTTTTCTTTGTCAGTAATAAAACTGGTTTTTCCTTCTCATCT
Organism: Lacrimispora indolis DSM 755; assembly: GCF_000526995.1. Classification (NCBI taxonomy): domain Bacteria; kingdom Bacillati; phylum Bacillota; class Clostridia; order Lachnospirales; family Lachnospiraceae; genus Lacrimispora; species Lacrimispora indolis. The sequence continues at coordinate 5,512,025 of NZ_AZUI01000001.1, forward strand.
TTCCAATCCCCTATTGCATTATTATTACTAGTACCCCTCAAACTAGCAGAAAAAGGTGAAGTAGCATTACAGATATTCTGTGAGCTTCTAAAGTTTCCGGTCAGTTCTATAGTTTTCCAATTTGGATCCTCTAATTTCCGGATAAAACACTCTGGGTCTGCATTTCTCCATTCATATATCGACTGATCCGAGTCTCCCACTAAAAACATTGATTCCAACCCTGAGTCACTTAACAATTCAAAAACTGCCATTTGGTTTATCGATGTATCTTGGACTTCATCAATAATAATTATCGGAAATCTTTCCGTTATAGCATTCGCCACTTCTGGATATTTCTTTAATAACTGATATGCAAATAAAGCTGTCTCATTTTGAAAAACAATATCTCGTTCTGACAACATCCTCTTATATTGTTGACACGGAAGTGCCCTTGCATTTTTACGGTCACAGGTCACCTGCTTATTTCCTTTATAAAAGTTCCCATCAATTCCATAATAAAATTGTTCTACACTGTCTACGCAGCCATTTCTATGACATTCTGACCTCCAATATTTATATGGTATTTTCCAATTATCAGCCAGTGCCATCCTCGGGCGCACCTTACCAACCGTATGAAGATGCCCATAACGTAACACAATAAATTCATCAATAAAACTATCAACTGTCCCAACAAAATGAGGGTATCCCAGTTTACCTAAACTCCCATGAATTGTTTGAGCCTTTATATATATTTCATTACTTGCCACATTCGTAAACGATAACACTGCAACACCTCTGTGATAATCTTTCCAATTATCTACATAAGATAATAATTTGTGTGCAACTGTATACGTTTTTCCACTTCCCGGGCAAGCCTTTACAACCACTTTACCTTCTGCAGCTAAAAACTTTTTTTGTTCTTCCGTCATTTTCTCTACCATACTATTGTTCCGTCACACTATAAATCGCATGTTTTAAATAATCTGGGATAGTGAACTCCTTTTCAATTCGTTCTCCTTTTTTTCTTAATTCATACTGATTACTGATAACCTGGCTTATGTATTGTGCAACAGCTCCTTTACATTTATCTCTGGTTCTAATAAACAGCCACACACACGCTGCTTTTTCACTTAATTGAGATAAGGCTGCAACCTTTGCTTCTAACTTAGTCCCCAAATCTGTATAACATTTCTTCAATGCATTTATCATATAGTAAACATTATCTTCACTACAGCACAATGCATATTCTAATGTTTTGGTTGCTGTAAATATATTAATTCCTGCACTGGAACATAATACCATTAAATTATTACACCTATCTGAGGGATGTCCATTTTGTAATTTTGTAACAACCATATTGCAAATATCATCGAAATCATAATTTTTATCAATGTATTCTTCCTCATCTTTTTTTGCACATCTGTCATCATCTGTAATAATCGACACCTTTGAAAAACAAGTCTTTACTCTATCAGATGACAAAAGATTTACAAATGGTGCAAATGCAACACTATCTACATTGACTAATTCCACTGCATACTTTTCAAAAGGTCTGTCTAATGCCTTTGCCATTGTAGGTAGCAAAACTGCTTCACTAATCCCTTCCACAAATAAAATTCCTCGTGCAAAAAACATCTGAGATTTTGTGACATCCAGATACCTCTGCAAATATCCTTTATTTTCTTCTGTCAAATTCGTTTCCGAAAAAGGCAAACAATATTTCTTATGTCCATATTCATATACCAGGTTGATGCTTGCTATATCAACTTTAGAAGCTAATGTCGGAGAATGCGATGTGTATATAATCTGGATATTACCATCACTTTTATTGGCATCTGCCAGAAAACTATGCACCAATTCCTGCAGCTGAGGATGTAAATGAGCTTCTGGTTCCTCCACTAGCAGAAGATTCTGATAAACCCCACCTTTCTCAATTGCCATATCGCCAAGTACAGCTGACATAAACAATAAATTATTATACCCTAATCCATTCTGATATAGCTCAAAAGAGCTATTCGCAATGTCACCAATTCTGTTGGCCATTTCCTTGTCAAATCCAGTTTCATCAGCCAAAATAGAAATTTCGAAGTATATGCCTTTTTCATCAGCTTGTATTTTCTTTGATTTTTTGTGATTTTGATGATAGATATATGCTTTTTCATAAACTGGATCTAATTTATTTATCAATATCCACTTAGGCTTAACCCACGCCCGCAAGGAAGCGGCAATTGAATCAAATCTCGGCTCTACCAAACCAATGTCAATTTGTTGATTTAAAAACTCCTGTTCAATTCTTGCAAGATTTTGATTTATTGTATTTCGTGTCTTTTTTAACTGCTCTTTTTCTAGAAGACTATTATTAGCATCATTCAAAATTTGAACTAATTCTGCCCTGACCTCTTCTCCCGGAACCAAATTTCTAAGTAATTGTGCCAATTTACTATTTCTTGAAGGTTTCATCTCGCTTTCTGAATCCCGCAATGCACCTAAAAAAACTACATCTGTTGCTTCAAACGTATCGGCAGATAATTGATTTCCCTCTGTTCCAAATCCCCAATAAACTGATCTAACCTTTTCGGTTCCATTTGGAGAAACATATTTTTCAAATTTAATATGAAAATCGCCTCCCTCACCACTCTCACTCCTCGGATTCCAAATTTCTACCAACCTGCGCGGGACCTCCTCCAAATATACATCAAATTGGGCGTAATTGGCCACTCCCCCATCTTCACTAACATGAAAATCCGACTTTGAAAAAAATATATCCTTTCTGTATGTTACAGTTGAATAAACAATTCTAAGCACATCTATTACAGAAGATTTTCCAGAATTATTTTCACCAATAATTGCATTCACACCTTTATTAAAGATTAGTGATATACCGTCTTCATCAAAAGTTCTAAAGTTTTTTATAATAATTTTTTTTAAATACATATTATTCTCCCCCTTATCTATAGATATTTTTAAAGCATTATATATATTTTACATTTGCCCGTTTTCACTCTTTGTAGTTTTAGTTTTCATTTCGTCCAACTTTTCTTTCTTTATCGATTTTTATCTCAGAAAATCTTTCTTCCAGTTGTTTCTATATATTTGATTATATATGCAAAATCATTATATCTCAACATAATAATTCAACAATACATATGTCAGTCAGAAAATTCATTTATATTCTGACTGACATATGTAATTTACTTATAAATTCAAATAACATATATCAATATTTCCTGCTTCACCTCGATTCCATAAATTGAAGTGACTACATTCATACTCATGATTTAAATATATTCGAGGATAAAAGAAATTGGTTTATATTATAATAAAGGAATTTTCTCCCCAATTAAAAATCTTTTTTCATACATACTTGGAGTTACACTTGCATTCTCTAACGGCTATCTCTGTTCAGATATCTCAAATCTATTGCTCACAAATAAAATATTGTTCTGTGCCAGATACGCAAATGATAATTTGCTTTTCATATACATCTATTCTCTTCACCTTATCTTTAATAATTGCTTCATTGTAGGAATTTCCGCACACTGTTTCACCCAAAAAACTCTTAATTTCATCATCTTGTAAAGTAGGTGAATGTCCACAAACTTCTTTCCCTTTCTCCATTCTTGTCCCACATCTCCATACGATTTTTCCGCGTTCGGTTCGACGATAATAACTTGCACCACAGTTTCCACACTTCAAAAGATTACCGAATAAATATTTACTACTATATCTATTCCCAGTGCTAATTTGTTCTCCATCTTCATTTAAAACCACCCGTGCCCCCTGCTAAACATCTCATCCTGAACCTGATGAAAAACTTCAGGGAATATAATTCCTTTATGATTACCCGTAACATAACACCTCTGGCGCTGCCCACAATTAACTTTCCTCTTTCCGGTCAGATAATCTTCAATATAAGTTTTTTGAAACATAACATCTCCTTTATATTTTCACATTTTAAAATCTGCTGAATTGTAGTATCTGCCCAAGTTGTTTTTCCACTGGACGATAGCACTTCTTTCTCCTCTAAAGAGATTTTGATTTGTCGAACTGTTTTACCCTCCAGATATAGACGGAAAATTTCTTTAACAATAGATGCTTCCTGTGGAACAATAATTAGTTCATTATTTTCACATCTAAAACCATACACTGGCTTGATTAGCGTGATATTTGCTTCTGTTTCACATTTTCTGCTATACCCCCAATGTACATTTCCGCTTAAATTATGGCTTTCTTCCTGTTCCAATACTGCCCCCAAAGCAATGTCTATCTCTTTTGCACTGTCAATGGAATGGAGATTCTCTTTTTCAAAATATATATCAACGCCTCTTTCTTTTAATTCTCTGACAATCAGCAATGTGTCCAACACGTTTCTCGAAACCCGACTGATAGACTTCGTCAATATGCAATCGATATGTCCAGCTCATACGATGGCCATCAAATTATTTAATCCACTACGCTTTGATTTTCTCAGACCACTCTCGCAGTCGAAAAAAAAGCCTGCGAATTCCCACTCTGAATTATTCAAAATCATATTTTTATAGTAACTCATTTGCATTTCTAAACTTTTGTGCTGTTCTTCAAATTTCGTGCTGATACGGCAGTAGGCCGCAACCCGTTTCTTTTGATTTACACTGCTCTCCAAATCTCTTACTGGTAATTTTATAACTTTCTTCATATGTTTTGTAAGCGCCAAGTGTTAGGGTATCCCAACACGCTAACCCCGGCACCAACATGTGATGTCAGGGTTGCGAGCGTTTTACTCTGATTTCTTGTTGCATTCTATCCTAGCCTTTTCGCTCCACGGTGCGAGAACTTCGAATTCTGTATCGGTAGTATCTTTGCCAGGGCGACTGTCGAGCAAGTATTGCAGGTAGTTGTACGGGTGGAGCCCATGGGCTTTGGCCATCTCTACCATGGTATAAACTACCATGCTCGCATTCGCACCATCCTGGCTGTCACTGAATAGCCAGTTCTTGCGGCCTAAGGTCAGTGGTCGGATTGAATTCTCCGATGGGTTGTTACTCAGGCTGCAGCGTCCGTCTTCAAGATAAGTCATTAAGGTGTCTTTTCGATTTCGGATATAAGTCACTGCCCGATCCATGCGGCTTCCCTTTTCGGGATGCTGCGCATCGAGCCAGCGCATGAAACCTTCCACGACCGGCTTCTGGTCCTTCTGGCGGCGTTTGTAAACCTGCGTATAAGGCAATTCCTTTGCCTTGTAGCTGCGTTCATACTCAAACAGCTTGTTACAGTACACAACGCCCTGAACCGCCGGATGGCTATAGTCCTTATCATGGCCGTTTGGAATGGCTTCAATCAGATATCTTCGGATGTGAGCGTAACAGCAGCACCTCCTGATATTCTTCAGTTTGTTATAGCCACTGTAACCATCAACCATGACGTAAGTACCATCCTCGATCCCTCTCAGGAAACTGACGGCATGTTCTCCGGCCCGTGTCTCTGAATAGTGATACACAACGATGTGCGGTAGCCGGTCTTCTCCGGAACGCATCAGCCAGACATAGGACTTGCTCTGTGGTCTGCGGTCTGGTTCCTTTAATACCTGGATTGGTGTCTCATCCGCCATCACGAAATGCCGTTTCAGCAGTTCGCGGTGAAAGTAGTCATACACTGGTTTCAGATAATTCTGGGAACAGATGATGATCCAACTCGCCATGGTCGTTCTGCTGATACTGACGCCAAGAAGTTCAAAGCCTTTTTCCTGCCGATATAGAGGAAGGGCATCTGCATACTTCTCGTACATGATGTGTGATACGAGGGATGATGAGGCGTATCCACCCGGGATCAGAGCCGGGATCCCTTCATCCTTGATGAACTGAGGATTTTCCGTATCTTTACAGACTGAGCAGCCGTAGGTGGTTGCAACGTATACGATGCGTTCCAGCTTTGCTTTGGTATAGCGTATTTCGGTTCGTATCTCTTCATGACCAATTGGTACCATCATGATCCCACAGACCGGGCATTGTTTTTCTTCTTCTGTCAGTGTATACACTTCTTCATAGTGGATTGGCAGATTTGCGAACATCTCATCGTAGCTCGCTTTGGGTTTACGTTCCCGTTTGCCTGCCTTCCCATCGATGAACTCCGGTTCGATAAGTTCCGGCAAAGGTTCCTCTTCGGAATCAGGATCGGCGAAAAGATCCAGATGACCTGGCATGTCACTGCGCCGCTCACTGGAACTGCCAAAAAGCTTCTGCTTGAAATATTCAAGCTGTGCCTGCAGATTTGCAATGACCCGATCCTTTTCATCATCCTTTGCGTTACGTTCCTCAAGCATCTTCTGTAGGGATGTGATTAGATCATTCTGGGTACGTATGGTTGTATTCAGTTGTGAGATCGTATCCTTCAGTTCCTTGAACTGGATATCCTTTACGCTGGATGCCATGGTTTTTCGCTCCTTTGTTTCGTTACTGGTATTTTACCAGAAAACAGAGAAAAAAGCGAATTCAGACAGAGCCGCACTTTGTCATAATGACGGTGGATAATTCGTTGGCAGAATCAAAAAGACTGGATAACAAAACATATTTACTGCCATAAATGTCTCATATAGCCATAGAATCCGTTATAGCTGGAGCCTTGCAAAAGTTATCCCTATCAGGAGAAAACACGGAACAGTTATCCACGTTTGTTGGTGAAATACAGCCGAAAAATTTCGGCGATTTCACAATAGATTTTTTTATCCGGTCTGGATAGCCTTGGGCTGTTCAATCTCCAGACCACTGAGGAGCCAGTCAAGCTGCCGCCAGGTAATCGCCTGTGCTTCTGAACTCTTTCGTGGCCAACGGTATCGTCCCTGTGTGACACTCAAGCGCTTGTAAAGGAGCACATACCCATCTGGTTCATGGAGCAGTACCTTAATCCGATCACAGCGCTTTCCGCAGAAAAGGAACAAGGATGACTGATCCGGGTCGATGGAAAGTTTGTCACGTACGATACTGCAGAGACCATCAATTGATTTACGCATATCGGTAGTTCCACAGATGATATAGATGTTGTCAGCCACCGAAATATTGCCTAGCATACCGCACCTTTTACAAGACTCAGGATACGATCCAGCATGGCGGGCTCTGTGCCATTGGCAATCCGGATAGTAGCATGTCCAAGTGATATTTCTATCATGGCAGCAATCCCGGATGATCTGGTGGAATCCGCTAAAACTGGTGGGACCAAAACAACCGATTCCTGCATCTCAGCTTTTGAATGAAGGTTTAAGCGAACCACTTCCTGAACAAGAGCTGGCGACGGATTCTCTTTGGAAATGGATTCTGGGATTTCGCAGCAAGCTTTCTTTCTGAGCAGACTAACCCAGTTGTAAAAGGTTCCCGGATGAATTCCGTGTTCCTTACACCACTGATAGTCGGAGAGTCCACTATTCCGACATTCCATGATCAACTGGTATTGCTGATCTGCCGGAACTCTGGCATGATAACTGGACATTTTAATTACCTCCATGAATATGTAGTGAAATGCCCGCACCTATCAACGGAATGCGCTGCATTCCAGAGTAAAGTACTTGCATCTAGCTATCTATCATTATGGAGCATTTGGTGGCGAAGTGCCAGCCACCCTAATACTTGGCGCTTACTATGTTTTCCTTTCCTTGATACACAAACAGCGTGAAGGTTTGAATAACCTTCACGCTGTTTGTGTATCAAATATTCATTTTTCTAATTTGCCTCCCGTTGCAACAGAACGCAACATTCTGTATTCCTTGTTGCTGTAATTCTGATGACCATCGAACCCACTCCTCCCTTGACGTCAAGTTATATTTTCAATAATTCTGACGCTCAGCCTTTCCTTTTCACAAATATTCTATGCTAATTAGAACATGGCGACTCCTATTTATTGATGTATATTTTAATAAAGATAAAGACTGCTAATAATAAAGCCCTTAGTAGTTTTCGGTAGAAAATACTATCTTTGGATCCACTATCATTTCTCTTCACAAATCGGAATTTGTCTTTCTCTAATTCATATAAAAATAGTTCCCTTAATTATTATAATATGAATAATATGAGTCTATATTCTCCAATATTGATTTTCTCGCTAATTAGGTATATAATAATTCTGATAGTAAAATTGCCAGTTAATGCATCACTTGGTATTATATTTTCTTGTTGTTCCGTCCTCTATGCTACCAGCCCCAAAAGAAACTTTACCTTTAGATTTATCTTTTCAGGAAGTACGCTTATGTCAATAATTGAACTATTTAAAAACATTTTGGTAGGTGCAGGTGCGTGTAGGCTTTGCATAGAACTATTAAATGAGGAACAAAGACAAGTAATGTTTGGACACCGAGGGGTTCAATTCCCCTCAAGCCTATCCTTCAAAACAATTGTATTTTTCTATTCCTATATAGAGATAAACTGGAATTGAACAAAATCAGCGTTGCGATAACCTGCTAAGGTTATGGTTCAGCGATTTTGTTCAATTTTAAATTATAAATATCGACATATTATTTCGTATACTTCCATTAATATTTGTTGGCGTGGACTTGGATGCCCCCCAAAACCAGTAAAATCATTAGTGTCAATAAAAACAGTATTTTTCTCAGGTTGTCTTCTCAAGTTAAATAATCTATGTATGACTCCTTCTATTCCGACATGTACCGCTTTAATCTCTATTGAAGAAACCAATTTATCCACAAATTGGTCTCCAGTAATGTCTATTACAATCGCATCAATAGTCAATAACCATACATGATGCCATAATGAATCGCATTTGCATACACCGTTCATTAGATATGTTTATATACCATTTTCAGACAAATACTGTCCTAATAAGTCACATGTAAGACCACAACAGTCTTTAGGAAATCTTGAAAACGGTGAATATTTTCTCAAACTAAATCGCTGCACTTTCTATTCAATGTAATTCTTGTCTACCGAAATTATCTTACGAATAATTCTTTGTAATGATCTCATTTCATTTATCATTTTCAAGCCCTTATTTCTAAATTCCGTCATAGAATTTGTTTCAGTGTTAGACAAGTAAATTGCTGTAACAATGTCTTTAGTAGAATTTCCTGTCATTTTATTGGTGTCTAACAATATTTCTTGATAGTGTAATGTGTTTCTAAGTTTTTGAGCAAATCCTCTGGCTCCTAAATTCTCGAGATTGAGTTTTTCGTTTTCAAAATATTTATTCAAAATTTTAATATCTTCTTTTGGGGAAAATTTTAATAAGCTTTGAAAGTTATCAAAAGATTCATCATATTTAATAGCTACAATCTTAATAAAAAAGCAAGACCACATATCATCTTTATCAATAATTTTATAATCGAATATTTCATCTGTTAAAAGCAATGCATAGCTAATTTGATACAAGATTAGCATTAATCTAAAAGTAGATGCAGGGGAAACCACACTGCAATTCATCAAATCAGCACTTTTATAATCAAATAATTCAACTGTAGGCATTTGCTCACGAAAGCGCAATTGAGATAACTGATATGGTATTTCATCTACTGTTGAAGCAATAGCTTTAATATTAGATGACAGAAATTCAGAATAATCACGATAGTCTGTTCCCTCCCATTTTTTATTTTCACTTTCATAAATACAGTGATAAATAAAGTAATCACAGCCGATAAGACGTCTTGAGTTATTTTTAATATGGAACACCAAAGAAATATCATTTCTTAATGCGGAAAACATGTCCGGTTTTTCAAGTTTGTATTCTTTTAGTTTATCTTTTATAATAGTATTTGCTTTTTCAGCAAATCCACCATCTTTAAAATATGTATGAATATTATTTCGCACTACCTCTAAATCGGGATAACATGGCTGTTCTGTAAACGCTTTACTTTCTTTCTCAGAAAATATACAAAAATGCTTTATACTTTCATATAAGATAACAGACGCATCAAGTTGATAACCTATTGCTATAAAAGTGTTTAGTCCTGCTTCACAACCGTATTTAGGCTGCAATGTATCTATTTTGAAAATTTCAACTAAACATTTTATCAAATTAAAATGACATAATGTTTCAAATTGTAATAAATAAAGTCCTAATTGATATTGAGCGTCTTTTTTTAATATGGCATCCATGTTAATACATTGCCTCCATTCATAATATTATAAGCCATGTTCAGATTTTTTATATCATTTGAAAATATCTTAACGCATCCTCAATAGCCTTTTCTTTTTCTGGCGATACTTGTGGCACGTTTGCTTTCCCATCACCAACATTATAATTAACCCTTTCAATTATACCATGTTTTCTCTTGACTTGTGCAATATATAAATGTGATACTTTAAGCTAAGATCCCCAGCCCACTGGAAATCTTAGCCTTAACCATTTTCAGTAGGAGCGAAAATATCCCCCTGCTGATTACTTCGCATTATCTTACTCTTTGCTGCCTCATTCCAGGGAAACGACGCACCTGTGTATTATATCAATAGTAAAAAGATATGTATCAACCCATTTTTAACTATTTAGTTACTACCTCGAACCATTTATGTTTACTTTCTATAAATTCGCTTATTTCTGGAGCGGTCTGTCCTATCGCTGTTGCCATCAACAATCCACCCAAAGCTATTTTAGGAATTATTGATTCAGAAGATATACTAAGTAATCCTGTACATAAATCGGCAGGAATTAGAAATCGATTTACCCATTTACCTACCTCTCTTATATTGTTACCTGTAGACAATGCCTTGGAAGCTTTTTTTATATCTTTTGCAATTCGCTCTATTGTTTTTTCAGTTCCTCCATCTCGAAGGATTTGTTCTAGATAAGACAATTCCCGTCTTAAGTTGTTAATATCGTTTTTTCTCGTTTCTTTTAACTTAAGCATGTCTCTCATAGTGTTTACTTCTGGTAAAGTACCAATTAATTTTGAACATTCAACTTGTAATATTCTATATGCTTGTAAAGATAAATCAATATTACCAGTAAATGACTCACAGCCTATTTTTACCAGTTCAAACTCACTATTCATAATTGCAGATTCATAATCAGAACTTATCATTAATTGCCAGCACAAAGAATCATAAAGAGTTATTACATGACTTTGTATATCATAATAGTATCTACCTTCCAACATAATTGAGGGAGCTTGAAATGATTTTAGTCTTCCATACCATTTATCAAATTTGTATTTCTTATCAAACTCTTTTTTGTTTATCTCTATTAAATTATGGTATTCCTTTGTTAATTTTTTCTTCATCAAAACCATTTCGTAAAACGCAGTAACAAACTTTGTGAAATTAATTCCCTTAGGAATCAAAGGAAAATATCGATTTAATCTTTTTAAAAGAACAGGAATGATGGCAGGTTCTAAATAACCAGCATATTCAATATGACCTTCCTCTTGCATGGGATTATAGTAATAAGATTTCTCGAAATCAATGACTCTAAAAAGTCCTGTTTCTTCTAAATCTTTGTAATTATAATTCATATCCGCTTTATCCAAAATTATTTCATCAAAAAGTAAAATTGATTGAAACAGTTCTTGTTTTAAACCAGGTATACTTCTCAAATGATTTTTATAGTCTTCCTCTGCCATTTTTAACTCATTGGAATCATATAATTCATCCGCATACGAAGGAATTCTCTTTACTAAACCCGAGTCTTGTGCTTCATAAAGAAAAATATGATCATGTGTACTTGGCAGGATAACTGATTGTCTCACTTTTCACGCACTCCTTTCGTACTCTTCATCTTAATGACCTCAAATAGAAACTAAATAGTCCACTTTTAATTACTCTATCCATATTTACACTCTTTAAAAGCAACTTAATAATTACGCATTATAGCCGTAATCTTAAATTCAATTTTAAACATATAGATTTACCTCACGGAGAAAACAATCTTTCTCCAGTACTTATCAAGGCAAAAAACTCACATTCTTTCCTCTTTTACAATCTTGAATGCCTTTGATTTATCAATCTTTTCACTCCAACAGGCTATTCACTGATACACCCATTGGTATAAATCATGGTTTTATTATGGCTTGTAGCAGGTGGAAATTTAAACATATCATTATTTCCATTATAAAGAATATTAGTTTTATTCCCGTTTGCCTCGTCGTAGATGCTGAATTTATTTATCTCATACGATGTAAAATCAATTAGGAAAGTTGTTCTCCTTTCCCTCTGTACCAAGATATTTTACATGCAGATAGTCTGCCTGTTCCTCTGTCATCAAGCCAGCCCAAAGGTTAGAATTAATAGCTCCATATAATTCTCCCCACAAGCAATCGAGATAGAGCACCTGTCCCTTTTCGCCTTGTACGTATTCCTTTATTGCCTTTTGAATGCTCTCTGGCAATCCAGTTTCCAAATAAGTTTTTCTGTTTGTCTTTCCAGCGTCCATATTTTATTGTCATTTTCATCACCCATAGCCATTATATCGGTGTTCCAATATAGCGTCAAGGGAACTTCTGACAGTAACATTCAGAAGATTTTAATATTAACCATTTTTCAGTAGAAAACATTTTATCCAAGTCTGCTTATTATTTTTCATCGCAAATTTGAATTTGATGCAAGGCGTCAACGAAGAAAAGAAAATCACATTTTGCTCTGTAAGAGCTTAACGCTAAATATGCTTTCATCTTTGCCGTGGATTTGCAAATCTCTACTAAACACGAAAATACAATCAACTTCATTTTTGACGACTTCTTCGTTATATACTCCGTTCTCACAAATCTTTTCGACTAAGACATTTTTAACCCATCTTTCATCTAGAGTGGGGGAATGGGGACAGATATCTTTGCCCTTTTCGATTCTCGTTGCACATCTCCAAACCACCTTTCCCCTTTCTTTTCTTCTCCGATATGAAGCACCACAGTCTCCACACACAAGAAGATTTCCCAAAAGATATTTGCCACTATATTTGCTAGTGCTAGATTCCACTGTGCCATCGTCTTTACGAACTAGCCTTGCGCGTCTAGACATTTCTTCCTGAACCTTATCAAATACTTCGGCAGTAATAATAGCCGGATGACTATTCGTTATATAGTAACGTTCTCTTTGCCCAACATTCTTGCTTTTTCTGCTTGTTATAAAATCTTCTGTATAGGTCTTTTGAAGTAAGGAATCGCCCTTATATTTCTCATTCTTCAGTATCTTTTGAATAACTGCTGTTGCCCATGCGTCTTTCCCTGTAGCGGTTTTAATCTGATGATCTTCCAGATACTCTTTTATCTGTTGCAGTGTGCTGCCTTCCAAATACAACTGGTAAATTCTCCTTATGATATCAGCTTCTTCCGGCACAACTATCCATTCATCATTGTCACGCTTGTATCCCATGGGTATCTTGCCGACAAAATCATCCCCTCTTTCAAATTTACGTTTGTATCCCCATTGAACATTTTCGCTTAAATTCCTGCTCTCCTCCTGTGCTAAAATCCCATTGACTGTAATATCTATTTCTTTTTCTGATTCAAGTGAATTTAAATTTTCCTTTTCAAAATAGATATTTATACCTTTTGCTTTTAAACTCCGGCTAATAGTTAGCATATCTAATATATTTCTGGACAATCTGCTGATAGACTTGGTAATGATATAGTCAATTTCACCACGGTATGCCTTCTTAAGAATCGCATCCAAACCATTCCGTTTCTCTTTTCTAAGCCCGCTTTCATAATCATAAAATACGCCCGCAAAATCCCATTCAGGATTTGCCTGAATCAGGTCAGTATAATAATTGATCTGTAGATCAATGCTACTTTTCTGGGTTTCGCGCTCGGTACTGACTCTGCAATATGCCGCAACCTTTAATTTTCCGGTATTTTTCAAAGAGTTTATAGCCGGGATAAACGTAATCTTTTTCATAAAAGTATTCTCCTTATTAAATTTTTTTAGTTACTCTAAGAAAAAGAGCGCAAAAGCAAAATCGCTCTCACGCTCAAGGGGTACTGCTCATTTCCAATCATCAATATTTTTAACGTTGCAACAGGACTACAACTTCTGTATTAGCCGTAGAAGGAAACATATCCACACAACAAACCTTCTCCACCCGATACCCTCTCTCCTGAAGAACTACCAAATCCCTTACCAAACTTGTCGGCTTACAAGAAACATACACCAGCCTGTCCACACCAAAATCAATGATCTTCCCCAACGCCTTTGGATGAATCCCATCCCTCGGAGGATCCAAAATAATCAAATCCGGCTTATCCTTTAATTCATCAATAACCTTAAGAACATCCCCGTCAATAAATTCACAATTTTCAAGTCCATTCAGCTTCGTATTCTCTCTTGCTGCTTCCACAGCCTCTTTCACAATCTCTACGCCCACCACTTTTTTAGCAACAGGAGCAATGATCTGGGCAATCGTACCGGTTCCGCTGTATAAATCAAATACCACCTTATCTTTCGTATCTCCCACATACCCTCTCACTGTCTCATACAGGACTTCTGCCCCAAGGGAATTGGTCTGAAAAAAGGAAAACGGAGAAATTTTGAATTTCAGCCCTAAAAGCTCCTCATAAAAATAATCCTGTCCATATAAGATATCGGTCCTGTCACTCTTAACCACATCCGCCAGGCTGTCATTTAAAATATGAAGAATCCCAACGATTTTTCCATTTAACGGAAGATCCAGCAGCATTTCCGTAAAAGGCTTTAAATCCACCTCTTCCTGGGTCGTGGTAACCAATGCCACCAAAATTTCACCGGTTTTCACGGCCCTGCGCACCAAAAGATGGCGCAGATAACCCGTGTGCTGCATCTTCTTATAAAACCCGATCCCCAGGTTTTCAAAATATTCCTTTGCCACCTTTAAGATACTGCAGAAATCCGGATTAACAATCCTGCATTCCGTAGTGGTCACCACATCATAAAAGCTCCCCCTCTTATGCATTCCCAGGGCCAGGGGGCCATCCTTATATTCATCACCAAAAGAGAATTCCATCTTGTTCCTATATTCAGCTTCCACAGGGCTTGGACGTATCCCTTCAAATTCATAATTCTCACAGACACCGTCTATAAGGGCCTTTACCTGCTGCTCCTTGATCTTAAGCTGTTCCTCATACGGAATGGTCTGATAAACACAGCCCCCGCAGCTTCCAAAATGAGGGCAGGGATCTGCTGCCGATTCCAGGCTTGAATGCTCCAATACCTCAAGAATCCGCCCCTCACAGCGCCCTCCTCTTTTTTTATTTATCATAACCCGCACCTTTTGGCCGGGAAGTGAATGCTTTACCGTAATTTTCCCTTCCGGAAGCTCCATGATCCCTTTGTCCGGAAAGTCAAATCTTCCGATGGTCCCTTCGTATATCTCACCCTTTTTCACTTTACGTGCTCCTCTTCTAACTTTATTTCTGCAAACAATGGCCAGACACAGGAATGCCAACATTCCTGTATCCAACGGCTGCCGCAGGGGGCAACCCCCCCCCATAACCTGCCATAAGTATTTCATGTCTCCCAACCGAGCAAAAAAGCGTGTCTCACTGTCTGAGGCACGCTCTCCCTTTTATAATGCCGATCCTACTCTTCAGAACCTTCGCCCGGTTTATCATCTTCAAAGAAATCATCGTCGAAATCATCATCAAAATCGTCTTCGAAATCTTCTAAATAGTCCGGTGTGAAGAAACGGTATACGGTATAAGCAATCCCTGCTACCGCAGCCACTGCACCTATGATAGCCAGTATCCAGAGGATACAGTTTTTCTTCTTCTCTTCCTGTTCCCTTTTATGAAGCAATTCATTCATCTTGCTTGAGTTCATAAAATCTTCCAGCCTGCTCATGGCTTCTTTACTCATTGCATCAAATCTGTTCATGTCTCCACGTCCTTTCTGAGAGCCCTGCTTTTTTTCTGCCAGCCCTTCAGGCATAAAGGTATGCCTGCAAAGCATTTTTTCATATCTTCCGGCTAAGTTTTAGTCTCTCTGCCTGTCGCAGTTATTATACCATTATATTGATTCTTTTACTATCATTTTTGCTTTTTTTTAATAAATTATGTATTTTCAAATTAAACTCACACTAATTTCAGCTTTGCAAAGGAAGCAAACATTTTCTTGACGCCGGCCTGGTCAAACCGGACGGTGACTTCAAAATCTCTTCCGCCATCCTTGATCTCCAGTACCTGGCCTTCCCCGAACTTTACATGGCTGACCCGGTCCCCCTCTTTATAATTTAAAGAAGACGCTTTTTCAACGGTAAAGGCTTTGCCAAAGCCAGGTGTTGACGCTGGCGCTGCAGTTTTTGATGCATATGCGTTGTTCCCCGGTCCAAAGCTGCTGACACCTGCCGTTCTGCCGGTTGACCTTGCTTTTCCCCATGGCAGTCCGCTGTCATCATAATCAGCGGTCCTGGAAGAAGACAGCCTTGACTCCAGTTTATTAGAATCCAAAAGATCATCAGGGATCTCATCAATGAAACGGCTGATCTTGGAATATCTGGTTTCTCCATTGACCATACGCTGCCTTGCCGCCGTCATCATCAGGAAGTTCTGGGCTCTGGTAATACCCACATAACAGAGCCGGCGCTCCTCTTCCACATCCTCCTTATCATCAGAAGAAATGGACATCATACTTGGGAACAAGCCGTCTTCCATTCCGCTTAAATACACCCTTGGGAACTCAAGGCCCTTGGCGCTGTGCAGGGTCATAAGGGTCACCCTGTTTTCCGAATCATCCATCCGGTCCACATCAGCCACCAAAGCCACCTCTTCCAGAAATTCACTCAGATTGGGGTGCTCATGTTCTCCTTCAAAGCTGACCGCTTTATTGATCAATTCTTCTATATTTTCCAGACGGGTCTGGTACTCGATCTCGCCTTCTGCTTCCAGTTCCTTCTGATAGCCTGTTTCATCCAGAACGTCCTCAATCAGTTCATGGATGGAATAGGTCTCTTCCTCAAGCCTTTCCCGGAAATCTTCGATCAGCTCCGTAAATTTAAGGATCTTTTCCGCCGCTTTCCCAAGTCCGGGCACAGCCTTTGCCCGGCAAAATGCATCATAAATGGCAAATCCATGTTCCGATGCAAAGGCCTGCACTCTTCCCAGGCTGGTAGCTCCGATCCCTCGCTTTGGCACATTGATGATCCTCAAAGAGGATAAGTCATCCCTTCCATTGGCAATGGTCTTTAAATAGGACAGGATATCTTTGATCTCCCTCCTCTGATAGAAATTCACGCCTCCCACCATGCGGTATGGAACATTGTATTGAAGGCATTTTTCTTCAATCAGACGGGACTGGGCATTTGTCCTGTAAAGAACAGCACAGTCCTGGTAATCGGAGGAGCTGTTTAAAATGTCCCGGACAATGGTATCTGCCTCTTCGGAAGCATTTTCAAACTGCTTAAACTGCACCAGAGGGCCTTCTTGATTGGCAGTCCACAGTGTTTTGTCTTTCCTCCCCCGGTTATGGCGGATCACTTCGTTGGCTGCATTTAAAATGCTCTGGCTGGACCGGTAGTTCTGTTCCAGCTTAATTACGATTGCTCCCGGATAAGCCTTTTCGAAATTTAAGATATTTTCAATGTTGGCGCCGCGGAATTTATAAATGGACTGGTCGTCATCCCCCACAACGCAAAGATTTCTGTATTTTCCTGCCAGCAGGCTTATGAGCTTAAACTGGGCCGTATTGGTATCCTGGTACTCATCCACCATAATGTATTTAAAGCGTTCCTGATAATAATCCAGGATTTCCTGGTTATTCTGAAATAACTGTACGGTTTTCATGATCAGGTCATCAAAGTCCAGGGCATTATTCTTCTTTAGCTGGTTCTGGTATTCTTTGTATATCTGAGCTGCTTTTTTCTGCCTGAAATCACCGCCCGCATTCAGTTCAAATTCTTCCGCCGTCACAAGCTCGTTCTTTGCCGTGGAAATAAGTCCAAGCATGGCACGGTCTTTATAGATCTTTGGATCCATATCAAGGCCCTTTAATACATGGCGCATCAGAGTTTTCTGATCATCGGAATCATATATGGTGAAATTCGTCGTATAGCCAAGATTTTCGATGTGCCGCCTGAGAATGCGCACACAGGATGAATGAAAGGTGGAGACCCAGATGCTGTCCGCCCCAAAGCCCACCAGACGGTCTACACGCTCTCTCATCTCTCCTGCCGCCTTATTGGTAAAGGTGATGGCCAGGATGTTCCATGGATTGATGTTCTTCTCTTCTATTAAATAAGCAATGCGGTGTGTAAGAACCCTGGTCTTGCCAGACCCGGCTCCTGCCAGCACAAGAAGCGGTCCCTCCGTATGGAGTACCGCTTCCTTTTGCATTGGATTTAACGTATCATAAATACTCATAAACTATACCGTACTTTCCTTTCCTCTTTACTGCCTTTTTTTCCAGGGCATAAAGGGATACCTGTAAGGTGTAACCTCTTTACTGCCCTATTTCCAGGACATAAAGGTATGCCTGTAAAGAGTTTCCTCTTTATTGTCCTTTTCCCCAAGGCATAAAGATATACCTGTATGGAGTTTCCTCTTTACTGCCCTTCTTCCCAGGACATAAAAGTATGCCTTTTGCATTTCTGCCCTATGGCCCGATTCTTCCGGGCACAAAGCTATGCCTCCATGACATTTCCTCACTCTGCAATCTCCAGATACTCCTTCAGCTTCCCCATATGTTCTTCCGCCAAACGGCGCCCGTCTTCGTAAAGGGCCTCCAGCTTCCGCTTATCCTTTTCCGTTCTTTGGACCGTCACGTGCTTATCCGGACGGATGACGTAGATCTTTCCTTCCTCTTCCAGGCGGTCGATCTCTTCCTGCATCTGGTTATACCGGTCAGGAACCTCCTTCAAAGCCTTCATAAACTCAGGCAGAGGAGCGAAATAACGCTCATACCCTCTTTTTGTCCATTTGTCCAGCTGGGATTTCCGAAACCCGTGTTCTCTGGTGAGGACTACAACGATCTTTTTATATCCCAGATCAATGGCCCTCTGATATGCAATGGGCATGGAACAGCCTCCATCCAGATACTTTTTCCCTTTTACAGAAACCATGCCGGATAAAATGGGAATGCTGCTGGAAGCCTTTACCGCGCTGACGAAATCATCACAGGAACTCTTTTCAAAATATTCCGGTTTTCCCGTCTTACAGCGGGTGGCAACCACCTCAAAGGTCTGCTGTGATTTCCAAAAAGTATCATAGTCAAAGGGAACCAGGGTATCGCATAATTCCCCGAACAGGAAATCAAAATTAAAAATGGAGCGGTTTTTTACCATATTCCGAAAGCTTAAAAACCGTTTATCATTGACATAATCCAAATCCACTTTAATGGTACGGCCGATCTGCTTGCTCACATAGCTCATGCCGCACATGGAACCGGCCGATACCCCATTTACATAGGACATTTCGATCCCTTGTTCCATGAACACATCCAACACTCCGGCCGTAAATACGCCTCTTAGGGAACCCCCTTCTAAAACCAATGCTCCTTCTGTCATTTTATCACCTCGCCTCCTATTTTATTGCATTTCGACCCTCCGGTCAATCCTTTTTCCAAACTAGGAGAACTGGCTCTGGTATAGTTTATAGTACGCACCCCTCATTTCCATCAGTTCTTCATGGTTTCCTGCCTCCATGATATTGCCCTGGTCAATGACAAAAATGCGGTCTGCCTTGCGGATGGTAGAAAGGCGGTGGGCAATGACAAAAGAAGTCCTGCCCTGTAAAAGGACATCGATTCCCTTCTGCACCAGGAGCTCGGTATGGGTATCAATGCTGGAGGTGGCTTCATCAAGGATCAGGATCCCAGGCTTTGACACCATGGTCCTGGCAAAAGCCAGAAGCTGCCTCTGTCCGATGGACAGTCCTGCCCCCCTTTCGCTGATCATTGTATCGTATCCGTTTTCCAGCTTCATGATGAATTCATGGGCGTTGACTGCTTTGGCGGCCTCCGTCACCTCTTCATCAGACGCTTCCAGACGTCCGTATTTGATATTATCCCGAATAGTTCCGGAAAACAGGAAATTGTCCTGGGTCATGATCCCCATCTGGCTTCTTAAGCTTTTTAAAGTCACCTTTTTGATCTCATGACCGTCGATTAAAACCTTTCCCCCTGTTGTTTCGTAAAAACGGCTGATCAGGTTTACGATGGTGGTTTTCCCCGCACCCGTAGGGCCTACCAGGGCAATGGTTTCTCCCTGCTTAACGGAAAAATTCACATCATCCAGGATCAGGCGGTCCGGCTCATCCCCATAAGCAAAGGATACATGCTCAAAGACCACCTCACCCTTAAGCTCCGGTAAGGGCACGGCTCCTTCCTGATCAATGATCTCTGCTTCCGTATCAATGATATCAAAAATACGTTCCGCAGCAGAAATGTTGGTAGTCAGCTTATTATAAAAGTTGGCCAGATTCCGGATGGGGCTCCAGAACATGGCGATGTAGGTGGAGAATGCAAGAAACGTACCGATTCCGATTTTTTCCACTCCAACAATCTTGATTCCGATGAAATACAGCAGGAAGCCTCCCAGGCCCCATGTAACTTCTACCAGAGGGCCGAAGCCATCCGCCACGATGACGGCGTCCATGAAGGATTTGTAATGCTGGTTTACCAGATCATGAAATACCTCTTTTGTCTCCGGTTCCGCAGCAAAACTCTGTATGATCCTGATACCGGATAAATCTTCATGAACATAAGCGTTTAAATTTGATGTTTTCTTGCGGTAAATCCGCCACCTTTTATGAACAGTGGTTTCGATCAGGAACATGCCCACCGCCAATATGGGAAGAGTCAGCAGCGCTGCCATTGCCAGGCGGTAATTCTTTATCAGCATGATGACCGCCACACAGAGGACTGTAAGTAAGTCCGGTATCAGCTGGGTCACGCTGTCTGACAGAACATCTTTTAAGGAATTCACATCCCCGATGATTCTTGCAAGTACCTTTCCCGTAGGCCGGCTGTCAAAAAAACCAAAGCCCAGGGTCTGAATGTGTTTATAAAGCTCTTCTCTGATATTTAAAAGCACCCGGTTGGACACATCGGCCATAAGGCGCATTCGCATCTTAGTTCCTGCAAGGAATAAGAGGAACAGCACCGTTGCTCCCGCTCCCAGCCGGATCAGGCCGCCCATATCCTTCTGGGCTACGCAGGTATTGATGGCATATTCCATCATAAGGGGTGCCGACATGCTGATGGCTATGGTTCCTGACATGATAAAAAGAACGATGACGATCTGCTTTTTAAAGTCCAGAAGATACCGGTACAGGCGGAGCAGGGTATCCTTTTTGAAAATTTCCTTCTGATCTTCATCTATTCTGCTTGAATTGACTGCCATTTTATCTCCTCCTCTCCATATTGCACCTGATAGGTTTTATAATATTGCCCCCGCTTTTCCATAAGCTCTTCATGGGTTCCCCGTTCCACGATCTGTCCTCCATCCAGGATCAGGATCTCATCGGCACGGCGCACTGCTGAAATGCGGTGGGCGATAATGATTTTGGAACTGTCCTTTAACTCTGTAAGATGGGCCTCGATCTCCTTCTCCGTCTCCATATCAAGAGCCGAGGTAGAGTCATCCAGGATCAGAAGAGGCGTTTGTTTTGCAATGGCTCTGGCAATGCTGATCCTCTGCTTCTGTCCTCCGGAAAGTCCGACTCCCCGCTCCCCGATTACCGTATCATACTGCTCTGTAAGCTTCTGGATAAAGCCATGGGCGCCTGCCGTAATGGAGGCCTGCTGTACGCTTTCCCATTCCGTCGCATCTTTATTTCCTGTCTTAATGTTTTCCGTTATGCTGTCTGAAAACAGGAATACATCCTGCATGACCACCGATACCTGACCTCTGAGAAGGGATAGAGGCAGATCCTTTACATTGATTCCATCCAAAAGAATTTCTCCCTTTGTTACGTCATAGAAACGCTCGATCAGATTGACAATGGAGCTTTTACCGGAACCGGTCACACCCATGATACCAAGTGTCTTCCCATTTGTTAAAGTAAAATCAATATCTTTTAAAATGCTTTTTCCATCCAGTTCAAAGTCCACATGGTTGAACGCAAGCTCTCCCTGGATCTTTTCCGGCAGAACCGGACTTTCCGGATTGCAGATGACCGGCTGCTCTTCCATGATCTTTTTGATCTTCTTATTGGAGGCCACGGCTGCTGCAATATCATTGCTGAGCCAGCCCACCATTTCCATGGGCCAGATAATGTTGTTGGCATACTCGGAAAATGCCCCCAGATCTCCAATGGTCATCTTATCGTTAATGACTAAAATGCCGCCCACAACAATGACCGCCATTAAAAGCACCTTTGATAAAAAGGAGATGTTAGGCTGGTAACGGACGATCAGTCTGGCCTGTTTCATATTTAAGTCATAATACTGTTTGTTGTGCTTTCTGAATTTATCGATCTCGTAATCTTCCCTGGCAAAGGCCTTAACAGTCCGGACACCTGCCAGATTCTCCTGGGCCACCGTATTCAGTTCAGCAGTCTGCTCGCTGATCTTATCGTAAACCTCTCCCAATCCATTTTCCATTTTGACCGCATACCAGGCAATGAGAGGGAGAATCACCAGCGGAATCAGGGTGAGGATGGGGCTTAAACGGTACATACAGACCATTACAATTGCCGTGTGAATGGAACATTCCAAAACCAGCATTCCTACAAATCCGAAGGCGTTCCAGATTCGTTCCGCATCATCCTTGATCCTGGCCATCAGCTCCCCCGTGTTGTGGCTGTCAAAGTATCCCATGGACAGGGTCTGGATGTGGTCAAATAAATCCTTTCTCAAGCTGCAGCCGATTCCTGATGCCGCATAGTCAAAAATATACTCCTTTGTGTACTGAAGCACCGCTCTTCCAAGTCCAATTCCCACAAGCCCTAAAAGCAGCCTCATGAGAATCTGCATCTGTCCTCCCACAATGACATCGTCAATGATATGCTTTGTGATCTGGGGAGCCGCTGCATCCAAAAGAATGCTGACGACCATGGCCACAACCGCCAAAACATACAAGAAACTGTACTTCTTTCCATACTTCCATAGATTTTTCATACTTTTCCTCCTTTACCTGTTGCAAGCATGAATGGGTTAACCACCCGTATATGTAAAAAAACCGAAAAAGGCAGCATAAGGCGGCCTTTTCCGGTAAATGGCAAAAAAATAACCGCAGTTCATTCAGACTGCGGTTAAATACTCATAGAAGCGGCTTTTGATAAAAGCCGTCACTTAGCCCATAACAATATCATCATGAGATTCTATCTTCTCTGAGGCAGACTGAATTCATATAAAATAACTTCGCTATTCTATTCATTCCGATTGTGTAATAGTAACGTTTCATCGTTTCTGCCTCCTTTTCTTAGAATTATTGGTATTTATCGTACAATTACTAGAATACTGCCAATTCTTTATTTTGTCAAGCAATTTATTAACTTTATTTTCCAGTCACTTTCCTGCTGCAAAAAACCTCAGGAACTCTTGTAAAACCTCTTCTTTGTCCTGATGAGCTCCTTCCACTTACAGCAGTCATTGAGATGAAGCATGACATGGCGGGTAGGCGGCATCAGCAAAATCCCTGCTTTGTCCTTTTTGCCCCAAAAATCCAGAAGCCAGACAGAATCCTCCTGCTTTGTCACTCCGCCTTCCAAAAGGATTTTATCAAGCCCTGATAACGGAACCTTTGTTCTCATATCAGTTGATGTTAAACTTTTAACTATGTTCCTGGTTCTGATTCCAACCTCGTTCCGGTAATGCAGCAGCTCTGAAATATTGATTCTTCTGCTTAGATCCATGATCTCATCGTCTGACAGAGCGTTGCCGGTATCTGTAATGGAAGAGTTCATCCTTTGTTTCCAGCCGTCATCAAAAAGCTGGTTCCTGCCTCCCACCAGAATGCCCATGGTCAGGTCCTCGATCCTGGCAATATGCCATAAAACCCATGCTATGGTTTCATCCTTTTCGGAAGGCATGATGGCGTACTCGTTTGCTTTCAGATCTCCAAGAAGTCTGTCCACCTCATTTTCTTCCCCTTCTGATATTTCTGAAAGGTGAAGTTCCCTGTGCAGGTTTAAAAAGAGAGCTTTTGCCTGCCCGGTCTCTTCTTCCTTGCGGATTATTTTACTTAAAGCCTTATGAACATCGCTTAATCCTTCTCCAAAATATTTCATGGGTCACACCTACATTCCTTATGCTTCCTGCCGGAGAATCCTGCAACAGATGAGGTTCACTCTCCCAGCAATTCTTTTTGCTTCTTTTTCGTCAGCCCGGTCAAAACCAGGTAATAGGATTTCTCCAGCAAGTCCTTCACCAAATCATCCGGCACGTTCCCGTCTGCTTTTATGGAATTCCAATGAACCTTGTTCATATAATAGCCTGGTATGATATCTTCATATTTCTGCCTTAAAAAATCTCCTTCTGCCGGCTCCAGCTTACATGTGATCAGCTGATCCCTGCCCTGATCATCCTTGCATACCGCGGCAAACATTTTATCCCCAAGAAGATATCTGGTCCAGTTCCATTCCTCCTTGAAATCACTGGATACTCCCTTCATTGATTTCAAATATTCATCGATCCAATGATATTTCATACATCTCCTCCCAATCATTCCGGCTACTTTTTATTCGGCCTTCTCTTTATCCTCAAAAGCCCCATCATATCATTAAACAGCGATGGATCCTTTATTTCAAACATCAGCCATTTCCCGTCGTGATAGGTCGTTGATTCATCGTATACCCTTTGAACTTCAGGGGAGTAGTTCTCCCGTTCCTGGTCAAAGGCTTCCCGTTCCGCCTTCCCCAGAATCACCATGAATCCAAAGCACTTTTCTCTTGCATACAAAGCGCAGAGAGTTTTCCCGCCCCTGCGGTATTTATACTCATACTTCCACGCCTTGCCTCCCCTGTTCCATTGGCACTCCATATCATATTTTTCTTCAATTCTTTCACAAAGGCTTTTCCATGATTCAAATAAAGCCTCTCCCAACAGTGAAGTCATTTCCTCTTGGGTCGGTATATATTCCAGCATGTGATCTCCTTTCTTCCTGCCTTTCCGTGTTTGTTACTGCTGGCGCAGAGCCTTGAAACTTCATAACTCCCCCTTCTTTTCTTTGAAATTATATCATCCCAAATATGACAGCAGTATGTCACTGTTGGGGGACAACCGCAAAGAAAATCAAATCAGCCTCACTGTTATTGATCATACTGTGAGTATGCCCTTTTGGGCAATAATGGCATAATCCTGCCTGTACGGTTTCCTCCCCGCCGTCGATCAGCATCTTCCCCGTTCCCTGCAGGAAATAGATGATTTCGCTGCTTGTATCATGAGTGTGCAGCCCTATGGTTGCTCCTGGCTCCAGCCTTCCATAGAGGATCTTATTGTTCCCATCCACAAGCATTTTTGCCTTAAACTCTTTTTCTCCGCCATTAAAATGGGGGAGAATGGTTTCTTCTGTTTCGTTAAAATCAATGATCATGATCTTCCTCACCTTTCTCATTTTCTAAAAACTACACTTCTAGTGTATTCGTTCTTGCCTTCCGGCCATCAGAAAACAGAGCGGAGAATCTTTTCCATTAATTCCGGCTGGATCTCAGGATATGTAAGAGAATCCGGCATTTCATCAAACAGCCGGATCATTTCTATCTCATAGCCAGGAGGCATTTCTCCCAGTTCTTTTACCTCACTATAAAAGAGCATGCCAAATGACTCTTTTAAATCCGCCTCTTTATCATCAAGCCTCTGAACCGAATAGGCGCAGACCTGCTTTAAAGTATATTCTGCGGCTCCTGTCTCTTCATAAAGTTCCCGCTTTGCAGCAGTTAAGATATCCTCTCCCTTTTCCCGGTGCCCTCCCGGAAATTCAAAGGTGTTTCGGTCCCTGTGTTTGCAAAATATCCATTGATCCCTGTACCGGGAAACAATGACTGCAAAATCCAGCAAATGATCCTCTGCAGAATCATAAAATGTAACTTTTATCATCAGGCCACCTCCTGTCTGCTATCAACTTACCACGTATAACAGGGAAAAACAATCTATTTTTCCAGATAATTCTCTTTTTCCCGAAAAACAGAAAACAACGGACAATAATGGGTTTCCAATCAAACCATCATTGCCCGCTGCTGTTTGCAATCATCTTCTTTTCTCTGCAAATTCCGGTAACATTTTTGCCTTATCATAATGGACAGAACGCTTACTCTATATTCCCAGGGGTATATCCGGCCTTTCTCACGATGTCCTTCAGCTCTTCCTCCGGAACCTGCTCTTTCATATGGATTACAGCCAGTTTTTTCTTTAAATCCACAGAGGCATACAGCCCTTCCCGGCTGTTGAATCCATTCTCAACCCTCATTTTACAGTTTCCGCAGGTCATTCCTTCTACCTCTAAGGTGCGGGTATAAGGATAATGGGAAATATCTTTATCAGCTGCCTTGATTTTCTTCACCTCATCGCCGCCGCTTCCACAGCAGCCATTTTTCGTCCTTTTTATGGTGCTTCTCAATCCAAAATAGCAAATGATGATTAAAATTACGCAAATAATTGCAGTAGACATCCTGTTTCCTCCTCTATCTTTTCTTCCTGGTTTTCGGCTTTGCATCTGCTCCTGCACATTCTGCTTTCAGCTGCTTTCTGTCGGTTCCAGCTGACTTCTGCCTGTTCAATCCTATTATAGTACAATCTGGGGGAAATGGGGTGAGATTTCCTGATTATTTTTATCAATAGCATTGATTCTCTTTGGCAGAACAAAAACGCGGCTGACAGCAGGATTTTTTATACTCCTGCCATCTGCCGCCTGCATTTACGATCTTCCTTCTATAATGAATTCCGTTATAAGCTCCTTTTCCCCGCTTATGCAATACTCCGGATGAACCGGCGCTCCCCAGCTGTCATCGCCGCCTACGCCTCTCATTGCTCCTAAAATGTTCACTACCGTATATCTTGGGAGGGGAAGCTCCTCTCTGTGTGTGGCGGATTCCAGTTCCTCCGCGGTATAGGAAAGTACGGAAGCATCAAAAGCCAGGCCGGATGCGCGGAAGGTGAGGGAATGGCCTTCCATGTCCGCTATCTTAAGCCAGCGGACTCCGGTCCTGTTGCCGCACTCCTGTGGCACCAGATAACGGGAAAGGTTGTTATCAGGCGTATCCTCATAGATACCCAGCCTTGCTCCTTCCTTCCTGTCGCAGTAATTTTCCTCCGGGCCTCTTCCATACCAGGTAAACTTTTTAGCTGCTTCCGGTGTAATGAGCCTCATGCCAAAGGCTGGAAGCTGAGGCAAGCCCTTTTGCCCCTTAAATAATGCTCTTACCTTAATGGCCCCGCTTCCATCTACTTCATAGGAAACCTCTGCTGCCGCTTGGGGAACAGTGGATAGCTCATAGGTATAGGTCACCTTTATACTTCCTTCTTTCTCTTCCACCTTGCAATTCTCATTGCTGTAATAAGGGAATCTGCCTGCCCCATACCACACGGAGCTTGCTGCGGAAAACTTATTTCCTTTGTCATTATCCGTCGTCGCCCTCCAGTATACCGGCATCAACGGCCTTCCCAGCCATTCCTTCCCATCATAAACCATAGAAACCATGCTGCCTTCCTGTCTGGAAAACAATACCCGGAAGCCATCTCCCATAACACCGATGTTTACATCGCCGTGAATCACCGTCAAAGGCTTTTTACAGGATTTTTCCTGCCGGCCTTCTACCACTGTGACCGCCTCCCCAAAGGCTGTTTCATAGCCGGATTCCGCCCACAAGGCATCATGTTTAAGAAGAGCCGAAACCTGGAGGACATATTCTCCCGGCTCAGTGAAATCCGGAATTGGAAGAACTTCATATCCTGTTTCCAAAGGCTTTACTGATGTGTGGAAGCTCTTCTGATAAACCGGTTCTCCGTCCTTTAAAACAGAATAGACAAACTCCAGATCAGAGGTATCTGCAAATAATCTCCTGTTTTCTATGGATACGCCTTTAGAGTCAGGAATCAGGCGGATATCCTGATATAAGTATTTGACCTCCTGAGCCTTTGGGGAAATGGTCCTGTCAGCATAAACGATCCCGTTTCCGCAAAAGCTGTAATCGGTTGGTCTGTCACCGAAATCTCCGCCATAGGTCATATGCTCCTTGCCGAAAGCATCCTTTTTCATTAAGGACTGGTCAATATAATCCCAGATAAAACCGCCCTGGTACATCTCATACCGGTCTTCTAAATCAGTGTACTTTTTCATCCCTCCAAGGGAATTGCCCATGGCATGCATGTATTCACAAAGAATAAAGGGCTTCCCCGGATCTTTCTTTAAATATTCCTCTACCTCAGAAGGCTTGGCATACATCCGGCTTTCCATATCACTGGTCCGGTCAAATTCCCGGTTCCAGAATACGCCCTCATAGTGGACCAGCCTGGAAGGATCCCTTTCTTTAAAGAATTCCGACATTGCCAGAATGTCTTCTCCTGCATAGGATTCATTGCCGCAGGACCAGATCAGGATGCTGGGATGGTTCTTATCCCTCTCCAACATGGACCTTGCCCGGTCCACCACACAGTCCTTCCACTGAGGAAGACTTCCTGGCACGTTCCAGGAAGGCTCGCAGGCTCCCATTTTCTGCCAGGAACCATGGCTTTCTAAATTCGCCTCATCAATGAGATAGATCCCGTATTCATCGCAAAGCTCATACCATAAGCTTTGATCCGGATAATGGCAGGTTCTGACCGCGTTGATGTTGTGGCGTTTCATAAACCGGATATCCCACAGCATGTCCTCTTTTGTGATGGAGCGGCCTCTTCTCACATTGAATTCATGCCGGTTGATCCCCCGAAACACAATTCTCTTTCCGTTTAAGCACATCAGACGGTCCTTCAGCTCAAAACGGCGGAAGCCCACCTTTTGGGGAACGATCTCTTTCACATTTCCATGTTCATCGTATAAGGTGACCGTAAGCTCATACCGGTAAGGGTCCTCCCCGCTCCACAAACGGGCATTGGGAATGCGGCAGGAGAATTCCACTTCTTTCTCTGCGGGAATGGCTTCCCAGGATGCGGCCGTTTCCCCTGCCCGATCCTTTAATACGGCATGGATGGTTCCCTTTGTTTCTCCGGTAAGGGTCAGCGCCGCCCGGAATAAGCCGTCCCGGTAATCATCAGACACATCTCCGTGGATGAATAAATCATTTATATGGCATTCCGGAACAGCATATAAATACACTTCCCGGAAAATACCGGAAAACCGGAAGAAATCCTGATCCTCGATCCAGCTTGCACTGCTTCTTTTATAAACCTCCACCCCAAGGCGGTTGGTACCCGGAAGAAGGGCGTCTGTAATCTCAAACTCCGAGGGCGTAAAGGAATCCTCGGAATATCCGATAAAGGTCCCGTTAAGCCAGACATAAAAGGCCGTTTCCACTCCCTGAAAAGATAAGAACAGCCGTTTTCCCTTCAGTGGTTCCTCCAGCTCAAATTCTCTGATATAGCTTCCAACCGGGTTATTCTCCTTGTCCGTGTGAGGCGGCCTGATATCGGCCAGACCATCCCATGGATACATGGTATTAATATACTGGCATCTGCCGTATCCCTGGAGCTCTATATGTCCCGGAACCTCTATGGTGCCAAAGCCGTCCAGGCTAAAATCTCTTTCGTAGAAATGCGCCTTCCTTGCAGCAGGATTTTCTGCGTAAGAAAATCCCCACGTTCCGTTTAAGGACTGTCGCAGCCCCATACTCCCCCTTATAGCTTCCTCTTCCGTCTCGTAATAGCGGTGATCGGAATGCGGGGCCAGCCGGTTCACTGCAAAGACCCGGGGATCCTCCAGCCATTCCAGTTTTGCGGTTTTCTGTTCCATTGAAAGAAACCTCCTTCTATAAATACTCTAGATCCATTATAAGCGACTGTGATTCAAGAATCCATTGCATATTTTACGATTTCATGTATCTTTTATTCCTTTACTGCTCCGGCTGCGATTCCTGCAAGAATGTATTTCTGGAAAAAGATATAGATCAGGATGGTGGGCAGCATGATGATGATGATGCCGGCCGCCAGCTTCTGCCAGGATCCCTGCTGGGCATTGGCGTAATTCATCAGAAAGGTAGTTAAGGTCCGCAGCCTGTTCTTTGGCATATACAGATATGGGATGTACATGTCATTGATGATGGTAATGGCTTTGATGATCACCACCGTAGCCGTGGCAGGTGCCAGCAGCGGGAAAATGATCTTTGTAAACAGGCCGAAATAGGAACAGCCATCTAAAAGAGCACTTTCATCAAGAGATACCGGAAGGGTTGAAATGAACTGCCGGTAAATGTAAAGCTGCATTAAATCTGACGCCACATAAATCACAATGGGAGCGCCAAGAGTATTGTAAAGCCCGATGCTGTTAATGATCTTAAACCTGGCAATTTCCGTTACAAAGCTGGGGATCAGCATGCCCAGGAAGAACAGGCCCATGATCACCTTTTTCAGCTTAAACTCAAAACGTTCCAGAATAAACGCGGTAATGGTGCCAAACAGCACATTAAACAGAATGCTGACCGCCAGTATAATGCCCGTATTCTTAAAGCCGATCAACAGATACTTATCTCCCAGCACCTTTGTAAAGTTTAAAAACGTGATTCTGTCAATTGGCGGGAGAAGCAGGGGGGATGTGTTCACCATATCCGCCTTTGTCTTAAAAGCCGCAAACAAAGTCAAAGCAATGGGCGCCAGAACGATCAGGACCATGCCCATGCAGAAGATCTGTTTGAAGCCTTGTTCCATTGTACGTGTTTTCATCTTATTTTTCCCCCCCTTTTAAAATGATTCCGTGAATGATCTTGTTCTGGATCAGATAAATGACAACAATCATGATCATAATCGCCACGGCCATGGTGGAAGCAAGGCCAAAGTTGCTGTATTTAAAGGCCGTATCAATGGTGTAAAGGGTAAAGGTGGAGGAAGCATACCCCGGTCCTCCGCTGGTCATGACATAAGGAATGTCAAATACCTGAAGGGCGCCGCGGATGTTGTCGAAAAGGACAAAATCCACCATGAGCATAATGGAGGGTATCTGAATGTACCGGAACATCTGCCATGCATTGGCCCCATCCACTCTGGCCGCCTCCTGCACATCCTGAGGAAGAGACTGGAGGGCTGCCATGAAAAGGATGACATGGTACCCGGAGAACCTCCACAGGGAAACAAAGGTAAGGACGAAATTGACGATTTTAGGGTCTGACAGCCAGTTCCTGATAAAGCTTTCCAGATGAAATACGGTCAATATCTCATCAAAGGCTCCGTTAATGGGAGAAAAGAAATAAGAGAAAGCATAGGAAATGGCAACTCCGTTGATGATATATGGCATAAAAACCATGGTTTTATAAAACTTTGCCCCCCGAAGCCTGGAAGTCAAAAGAACAGCGAACATCAGCTCAATGGGTATGAATATCAGATGTCCGAAAAAATACACTGCGTTGTTTCGAAGGGACAGCCACAAGTCCTTGTTGCGGAACATGGCAGTGTAATTGCCAAAACCAATGGCATCGTAGGTCCTGGAGTATCCATCCCAGTTTGTGAAGCTCATGCGGATCAAGTCAAGGGCCGGAAACACCACAAATGCAATGAGCAATGCCATAGGCACCACAAGGGAACATACAATAAACCTTTTTTTCTGTCTTTCTAATGAATTCATAGAAACCTCCTGATATAAGTCCTTGGAGGAAAAAGGGACAGGATTCCATCACCCTGCCCCCTTTTCCATTCTGTTTATTTAATTCCCAGCTTGGTTCTGGCCTGTGCCCATTTTGTATTAAGCCCATCCAGTTCCGCCTTAAGATCAAAGCCATTGGTAAACATCTGGGATCCAAGCTTCTTATAATCAAATGCGATTTCGTTCTGTATCGCCTGGAAACTGTCTCCGCCGCCGTCATACATAACCAGTTCCTTATCCGGCTGCTGCTCATCCGACTGGGCCAGAATAGGATCCTTCTCCTTGGGGAAGTTCTTCATAGAGGAGGCACTGGTCACATAGTTGATGTATCCGGGATACCAGTCTTCACTGTAGAACCATTCCACAAATGCCTTTGCCAGCTCCGGATTCTTGCTGTGTGTGGTCACTCCCATAAAGGAATCGCCCTGTACAATGACACGGAAAGGATCATCCTTGGTATCTCTTACCGGAAGATAGAAGGTACCCAGTTCTGAAGCGTCATCCGTACCGCTCTGAATGTTCTGTAAGCCCCAGTCTCCCAGTGCAATGATGGCAGCCTTTTTCTGTGCAAACAGAGCAGTTACCTGGTCATTGCCCATGCCGAGTGGATCTTTGCCGAACACATCCTTGGTGAATAAGCTGTATACCTTATTGTACGCTTTGTTAATATCCGTTCCGTCTGCAAAAGGTGCGTCTGACTTTGCCATGTCATTCCAGTTCTGTCCATTGCCGCCCTGAAGCGCCGGCATAAATTCCATATAGGGATAATCCGGCCATTCATCCTTTGCTCCAAGAGCAATTGCCATGAAATCCGGGTCATTTTTTCCGTAATGATCCTGAAGGGTCTGAGCAGCCTTTTCAAAGTCCTCCCAGGTGGTGGGAACTTCTACGCCGGCTTCCTTAAACATGTC
Organism: Lacrimispora indolis DSM 755; assembly: GCF_000526995.1. Classification (NCBI taxonomy): domain Bacteria; kingdom Bacillati; phylum Bacillota; class Clostridia; order Lachnospirales; family Lachnospiraceae; genus Lacrimispora; species Lacrimispora indolis. The sequence goes on from NZ_AZUI01000001.1 coordinate 5,544,445, forward strand.
TTTCCAGTAATACACGTATTCATAGCCCGCTGTCATGGGAATCCCCAGGACCTTGCCATCCATTGCATACCCGGAGGCAAGCTCGTTGTTTTTCGCTGCTTCTAAGTCAGATAAATCCAGCAGATAATCCTTAAATCTGGATAAGGTAAATGGTTTGTTAAACATGACATCCGGAAGCTGGTTTGCCGAAGTTCTCATCTTCATGGCATTCCAGTATTCGGAATCATCCTTGATCTTTTCTACTTCAATTTCCGCATTGGGATATTTCTCCTGGAATTTCCCAACCATATCATTTTCATCAATATAATCCATCAGGTTATTGTCCCAGATTGCAAATACCAGACTGCCTTCCAAGTCATTCTTTGCCTCTGTTTTTCCTGCTTCCGTGGAAGCCCCATCCTGACCTGCTGCCGCAGTTTCTTCCTTTTGGGTTTCCGTTGTTCCCTTTGACGGGGAGCAGCCTGCCATTGTTCCCATAGCCATTGCTGCACAAAGTCCCAAAGCCAACACTCGTTTTCTCATTGCTGTAATACCTCCCTTGTTTTGATGACGTTATATTATGAAAACAAAAAGACGTTTTCATAGTCAGATGGACGGCAGTAAAAGCACTGCCTTTTATCGGAAATCTGAAAAGCGATTTCTGATAACTATATTACCATTTCAAAACAAGCTTCTCCATGAGATATGGTTTGAAAACTTGATGTTTTGTCAGATCTTTATTTCCGGTACACTCCCGGGCTGACTCCGCACAGCTTTTTAAATACTCTGGTAAAATGCTCCACGCTGTTATAGCCCACACTCTGGCCGATTTCATAAATTTTTAAATCCGTTGTCTCCATCAGCTCCCTTGCTTTTCGGATCCGGACCTCTGTTAAATAATTGCTGAAGGTCATTCCCTCTTCCTTCGTAAATCTGGTGCTGAAGTATTTTTCATTAAGACCAACAAAGCCCGCCACGCTTCCAAGGGTCAGTTCCGGGTTGGCGTAATTGTCCATGATGAATCGTTTTGCCCGGATCATCATATCCGCCTGTCTCCGGTCCGTTTGGTGGGCATTATAATCCATGATCCAGCGAAAAAAATTATTCAGCCATAATTCCAGGCTTCTCATCTCATCCAGACGTCCGATTTTTTCATAGTAATTGACCTCTTCCACAAACAGGGCGCCGATATCATCGTGGTTATCCGAAAGCTGCCAGGCCATACTGCAGATGATGCAAAGGCAGGTCTCTTTGGCAGCCTTTAATTCCATTTTGTAAAGCTCTGAAAAAAGCCGTTTCTTTTCCGACCATACGGCCAGCTCATCTCCCACCATCAGCCCTTTTAAAAGCCTTTCATAATCCTGCCCTGTCTGCCGGACTTCCTTAAAGGAAACCATATCCTTTTCCCATGGATCGCAGATCTTTCCTTTTCCTTTTAAGTATTTAAGCCTTAACCGCTCTCCTGCCTCTTCAAAACGGTTTAGGAAATCCGCCGCCCCCTTTCCCGGCCTGCTGATCCCCGCGGACACGGAGAGGTTCATAAAATGCTTCCACACATTGCATAACTGCCTGCAGGCGGAAACCGAATTTTCCTTATACTGTCCCGGATCAGTTATGCGGTACAGCAAACAATAGCGGGAAGGCCCCACTGCCCCAAGAATGCAGCGGGAAGCTACCCTTGGAATCTGACCGGCCAGTTCCAGCATGGGCTTTATCAGCTCTTCTTCAAAATCCTCACCAAAACGGGCCGATGCTTTATGAAAATCCTCTATTTCAAACTGCATCACCAGATATTCATGTTGAAAAAAGGATTCCTCAAGAGACCGTTTTCCAACGGCCATGTCCGCAAGGAGGGCCGAATCCGGGACTTTTGCGGCCGGTTCCCTCTCTCCTTGTGTTTCCTTGCTGCGGCTTTGAAAGACCTCCTCATCCATGCGTTTCAGCATGGATACAAGAGTCTCTTCCGTTAATCCGGCCTTTAAAAGATAATCATGGGCACCCAGACGGAACGCATCCCGAACCAGCTTAAAATCGTCATAGCCGCTTAATACCAGCACTGCAGGCATGTTTTTCAAACGGTTCAATTCTTCCAAAAGACCGATTCCATCCATGACCGGCATTTTCATATCCGTGATCACCAAATCTACCGGATGATCCTTTATATATTCCAAGGCCTGCTGCCCGTGGATGGCATCGGCAGCAATATGATACCCCATCTCTTCCCAGTTGACCAGAGAGCGCAGGGTGATCCGGATAATGGTATCGTCATCCACGATCAGGACATTCCTCATATGTTTTCCGGCTCCTTTCTTCTTATGGGGATGCGGATGGAGGTTTTTGTGAACCGGCCTTCCCCGCTTTCCATCTTAAATTCACAGCCTGGGCCATAATTGAGGGCCAGTCTGGTTTTCACGTTGGTGATTCCAATGCTCACATGGTCCTTTTGCCCTTCCCGCTTCTCTTCTCCGCTCATGATCCGGCGTATCTCTTCCTCAGACATCCCTTTTCCATTATCCCGGATCTCGATGAAAAGAAACCCCTCCTTTTCATAAGCCGTCAGCCAGATCTTTCCCATCTCATCCATCAGGCCGCTGAAACCGTGAACAATGGAATTTTCCACCACAGGCTGGAGAATAAGCCGGGGGACAAGACAGGACTGGCAGGACTGCTCTATGTCATAATTTATCTCAAAACCATCGGAATAACGGATTTTCATCAGATAGATATAACCGTCCAGAACCTCCAGTTCCTCTTTTAAAGGATAAAATTCTCCATTGCTCCGGAAGGAGCAGGATAAAATCTTAATGAGCGCCTCTGCCATACGGGCAATGGACTCATATTTTGACATCTGGGCAATAAACCGGATGGAATTTAAGGAGTTCACCAGAAAATGAGGATTGATCTGGGACTGGAGCGCCCTGATTTCCGCCTCATGCTTCTTTTGCTGCTGCTCCTCATTTTCCTGCATCAGATGTTTCAGCCGTCTTGTCATGCGGTTAAAGGAATGGATCATCAGACGCAGCTCCGGCTGCCCTTTTGGCTCCACATGGACCAGAAGATTCCCCTCCTCTACCCGCTTCATGCCCTCCACCGTATGATGAATGGGGTCAATGATGCTTTTCAGGAAATAACTGGAAAAACGGTAAAACAATGCAAACAGGATGAGCGTAACAGCCACAATAACGGCTGCTGTCTGGTTAAATTTTCTTGTAAGGGTCTCATATGCCACCACGCTGATGATCTTAAGGCCTGTCACCGGCTCTTCGGTCACCACGCCCATATACCGTTTGCCGTCTGCCCTGTACCGGAACTTCGGCTGTTCTAAGGAAATGCCGGGGGGCAAAAGGGCCATGGTGCCTTCCGCGTCAAAAATAACATTTCCTGACTTGTCCGCAATCATGGTGGATCCCAATACCCGCTCCTTATTATAATCCTTTATCATCCAGCCTGCCCGGGAGGAAGTAAACAGCGCCGCCATCTCTATGACTCCATCCCTGTCCACATCCATTCCGGGAGATATTCCTGCGGCAATGGTCAGGGTATAGGCATTTCTTCTGGAATTAGTCACACTGCGGTCATAAAAGCCTACCTTTACCACGTTAGGCTCTGCCAAGGCTTCCTGATACCAGGAGGCTGCCTTCAATTCCTCCATGCCAAGGGTAATGTCATCCTTCATGTAGATATGGTCTCCGTCTTTCATATAGAATACGGCAGACAGGATGTCCTGCACCGGAACCATGGCATAGTGAAAGGATTCGGTGAGGATCTTGGTATAGCGGTATTTTTCAGCCACGTCCTTTGTATTGGTTTTGGCCGCATTTTTTATAATTTCATTGTCATTGACATACACGAAATGGGATAAACGGAGGGACACATCCTTCACTTCGCCTCCCAGGGCTGATGCAATGTTATCCTGGGCGCGCCGGATGTTGGAAACGGAGGAATCCACCATCATGGTACGGATGATGAGAATGGAAAGTAAGATAATAAAAAGAATGGGGATGACGATGAGGGCGAAGAAGCTGTTATAATAAGAAGCCTTTAAATTCTGCTTGTTATTTATCCACATCTTCGTCGCCCTCCTCGCCGGTTCCTGTTTATGAACCTATTATACAGCCAAAGAGTTTTAAAATCAACGGATCATCTTAGAATACAAAACTCTCCACCTTTGTCTCCAGCCGAACGGTTTCTCCTTTATTGATCCGGTAGGAAACAGCAGGTATGGAAGCATTGGGGTAAAGCACATTGGTATTAGGATCAGCCTCGATCACCCGGCCTGCTGCCTCCGGGCCTTTCCCTGATACTGTGCAGCCCTGATCTGTATGGGATATTGAAGCGGCATTTCCCGCTGCTTTCTGTTCATAACCACTTGTGAATTTTTTCACGGAGAAACCGCAGTCATAAGCAGTGCAATCATACTGGCTTTGGATTTCATGGATCCTCAAATGGCCGTACTCCTTGGGAATGATTGTGGATGTGACCGTGATTCCCGGAAAGGGATGCCAATTGCTGACGACCTTGTCAGGAAAAACCTCATAGGAATCGCTGTATTTCCGGACAAACACGTAATCATCTCCGTCAATGACAAAAGCCAGGGAGGAATCCGGGGCGTTTTCATGAAGCACGATCTGACTTTTTGCAACGGAAAATCCAAAACGGGTGGAATAGGCAAACTTGGAGTATTTCTCCGGCACATGGCCATGGCCGTATTTCTCACACACTCCTGCCGGATAGGCCACCACATCCTTTCCATGACGGTGCATCACCATGTCAGCCTGCTTTAGCATTTTTACTTTATCCAGCTTCGGCAGTTCCCGGGCCTTAGCGGTCCAGAAGGGATGGTCATCGGGAAGTCCCAGGCACAAAAGGGTCTTCATGCCCCAGTAAGGGGAACCTGGCGCATTGTACCGTTCTCCCATGATTAAGTTGGGATATCCGTATCCAATGGTTAAAACTCCGTCACGGTCAAAAATCTTCTGCTCCAGCCACCAGTTTAAATGGCGCGATAAAATCCCCTTAACAACCCCTGCTGGAATATCATTAAGTCCTGCAAACACATAAGCTGACCAGAATGCAGCTTCTCCAAAGCGGTAAGACAAGCTTCTTCCGTAAGGAAGGGCAGACCCATTTTCATCAAACCAATATATAAAATCCCTTGCAAATCTCTTTGCCCTCTCCTTAAACCGAAAACACCGTTCCGGTTCCTCATCCTCCATTGCCACCGCGTACAGCAGCCCGTAGTAATGCAGGGCAAAGGAAATGTAATAATCCTTCTGACTGGAAGCCCCATCCCGGTACCAGCCCTCTCCCACGTAATAGCTTTCTATTTTTTCAAGACCAGAGGACAGCCGCTCTTCACTGTACCGGCAGTCCAGCTTTTTTAATGCAATATTCACCAGGATCATGAAAAACTGCCAGTTGCAGTCAGGAATGATGTATTCATTGATCCCGTAAAGCCATTTTGCCAGATTTTTCTTTTCTTCTTCACATAAAGGCTCCCATAATTTTTCCGGGGTAAAAATCAGGCCGCTTGCTATGGCTGCCATTTCCACAAACTTCTGATCATAATCCTTAAAACCGCCCCAGTATTCCGGATGGGCAGGATCCGTACCGTTAGCAAGGCCCTTCTGGTAAATCTCCTCAAATCCCCTTCCTCCCCCAAGCCACAAGGGCACTAAGGCCCACAAAGGCCGGGAAAAGGCTTCCATCTCTATGCTCACCGCCTGATATGTCACTCCGGTGTCCCCAAGAGAAAGCCTGGCGCGGCCCTGGCTGTACAATGGCTTTAACGGGTTTAATACCTTAAACATCCATTGCTGGAAATCCTTCTTTGTTTCAAGTTTCATCTATATTCGCCTCTTTTCGAATTATTTCGATTATTACCAATATGGATTCCAATCCTTAGACAGCCTGGTGAGAGCCTCCATGTAGAAATAATCTCCCCAGATGTTGCATTCATCCACCCCTTCCGGTGTGCAGGTATTGTAAGGAGATTTCTTGGAGTAGGTGCTGTGAAGCACCAGTCCGTTGGATTCACTTAAATCTTTTACTGCGTAATGCTCCACAACCGATTCCATGATCTTTTTGGCTATGGAAATATAGCAGGCAGCATCAGTTTCGTTTAAATATTTTGCCATTTCAAGCATTCCGCAGGCTGCTATGGAAGCAGAAGAAGAATCTCTCGGTTCCTCAGAGCCCTGACCAAATTCCAGATCCCAGTAAGGCACCAGATCTGAGGGAAGGTGGTCTAAAAAGTATCCGGTCACATTCTTGAAATCCTCAATGTATTCCGGACGCTTTGTATACCGGTAAGCAAGGGCGCAGCCATAGACTCCCCATGCCTGTCCTCTGGCCCAGGCGGAGCCATCCCTGTATCCCTGGCAGGTGGCCCCATGATCCGGCTCTCCTGTCTCCATGTTCATGAAAAACGTATGCCAGGTGGAATAATCTTCTCTTATGACATTTGCGATTGCCGTATGAATGTGTTTTTCCGCTATGTCATGGTATTGGGGATCCCCTGTTTCTTCTGTGGCCCAGTACAATAAGGGGAGGTTTAAAAGGCAGTCAATGATAAAGCGGTAGTTTGACACCTGGTTCATAGGCCCCCAGGCCTGGATAAATTCTCCCACCGGCTGGAAACGGCTGAGCAGCTGGTCTGCCGCTTTAATCGCTGCCTCCTTTGCCGATTCATCTCCCACCAGTTTATATGCCGCCACACAGGAAGGGGTATACAGAAATCCCATATCATGATGATCCACTTCCACTTTGCGGTCGATCCTGTCCAAAAAGCTTTTTGCCTGAATCTGTCCGGCCCTTTTCAGTTCATCCTCCTTACACCACTCGTAAGCCAGCCATATCTGTCCTGTCCAGAAGCCTGTGGTCCAGTTAACATTGGGGGTGGGATTGTAAAATCCATCCTCACTGTATGCCTTCTTAAAAGACTCCGTAAATTCCTTTAAATTGTCCTTTACCTGCTCCGCAGCAAAATCCATGGCCTCCCTGCACTTTTCTTCTGTAAGCTCCGGTTTTTCTCTAAGAAGAGCTTCCGTCTGTCTGTTCACGCTTTTTTACCTCCTTGTAATATTCTTTCATGACCAAAAAGGCCGGTTTTTCTTATCCTTTCACTCCTGTTGCTGCAATGCCTTCTACGAAATATTTCTGCAGGGATAAGAATACGATAAGGACCGGGATCAGGGAAAGCACGGACGCGGCCATGATCAGTCCATATTCGGAACTGTACTGGCTGATGAACATCTTAAGCCCTAACTGCAGGGTCTTTTTTGCTTCTGTTTTTAAGTAGATCAATGGCCCTAAAAAATCGTTCCAGGTGTTGACAAAGGTGAAGATAGTGAGAGTAGACAGCGCCGGCTTTGACAATGGCAGCATGATCTTTCCATAAATCTGATATTCACTCATGCCGTCTATCCTGGCCGCCTCACACAGTTCATCAGGGATCCCCTGATAGAACTGGCGCATCATGAACACCCCGAATGCAGAGAACGCCTGGAGAAAGATGATGGCAAGATGGGAATCATTCAGGCCGAAATTTCTCATCATCATGAACTGGGGAACCATATACACCTGCCACGGAACCGCGATGGTTGCGATGTAAGCCGTAAATAAGAGATTTCTGTATTTGAATTTCAGCTTTGCAAAGGCATAAGCGGCAAAACTGCTGGTTAAAAGCTGTAAAAAGGTAACGATCAGGGTGATTTTTACCGTATTAAGTACAAAGGTCATAAGCGGGATCTTTGTCCAGATATCCAGATAATTCTGCCATCTTGGATTTTCCGGTATCCACTGAATGGGAAAAATGAATACATCCTTGTCAAGCTTTAAGGAAGCCGACATCATCCATACAAAAGGAATCAGCATAACGGCTGTCAGAATGAGCAAAACCACGTAGAGGAGGCATCTGCTGATTTTATAACTTGTGCTTTTTATTTTCATTTCTTAATCCTCCTTATCTTAGTTTGCGTATTTCTTCTCACCGCGGAACTGAACCAGGGTGATTGCGAGCACCATTAAGAACAATACCATGGCTACCGCACTTGCATAGCCTAAATTCCAGTTGCGGAACGCTTCTTCGTAAATGTGGTAAACAAGAACCATTGCCTGAGAGCTTACAATGCCGTTGGAACCGCCTGCCAGCATGTAAACGATATCGTAAACCTTAAAGCAGTTGATGGTCAGGATAATGGTCACAAAGAAGGTGGTGGGCTGAAGCTGGGGCCAGGTAATATAGCGGAATTTCTGCCAGGAATTGCAGCCGTCAAGGCCTGCCGCTTCATACAGCTCTCCGTTGATTCCCTGAAGTCCTGCCAGATATATGACCATATAGTATCCCATATTTTTCCAAACGCTGAACAATACAATGGTAAACATCACCCAGTGGGGATCTGCGGACCACTTTGGAAGGCTCTTGGCATGGACTCCCAGGTGATAAAGGATCATGTTCACCGGGCCGCTTTTCTGAGGACTGAACAGCATATTCCACACGGCAGCCACTGCCACCAAAGATGCCACGTAAGGGAAAAAGCCCACGGTACGGAAGAAATTCCTTCCCTTTATCTTCTGGTTTAGAACCACGGCAAGACCTAAGGCACAGGCCAGTGTCAAAGGAACCGTTGCAATACAGTATACAATGGTATTGGTAAAGGACGCCCGGAACCTGGCGCTTACAAACATATCAAAAAAATTCTTAAGTCCGGCAAACTCCATGGGGCTGTTTCCATCCCATTTCATAAATGCCAGGACAAAGGCAAATATAATGGGGCCCAGTGTAAAGACTGCAAACCCAATGAAATTAGGGGCAATGAAGGAATAGGCGATCATATCCCTCTTTTCCTGACGTGTGAAACGTTCCCCTGTCCGCACTTTTTTTATTTTCTCATCTATTGTCTCGATTTTCGCAATCAGCCCATCGCGCTTTCGGGTTCCCCGGGCATCTTTTAGCAAAAGGCTCAGAGCTTCCCGTTTCTCGTTTAAAGCCACGATTTTTTCCTGTCTTTGCGCTTCTGTTATTGTCTTAGCCATATTTTATAATGAAAGCCAAATGAAACGGCTTATCCTCCTTTTCTCGTTTTTTCATTCCATCAAAATCAAATCAGAAATTTTCTTTAAATGAGGCGGGCCTTCTTGCTGCCCGCCTCTGTTTTATTTCTTTCGGCTTATTACTTAGCCAGAATTGCGCTTACTTTTTCATCCATTTCGGCAATGCCGTCGTCTACGGACATGCCGCCTGTCATGATCGCGTCATGAGCTTCATTTAATGCGGTTTCAATTTCAGAATTCTTTGCATTTACAGGCATCTCCAAATACAGATTCGCTGTATTGAGTGCATCGACGCTGGTATCGTCATCCTTCGGGAATCCTTCCGTATTGGATATCAAATCAGCCACCGTACTGTTCATAACTGCCGGAATCGTTCCTGTGGAAGCAAGGATCTCAGCGCCTTCAGTACCGCTTACAAAATTTACAAACTCCCAGGCCAGATCCTTATTGGGAGCATTGGTAGGAATTGCAAGGGAAGTAATGGTTGCAAGGGTAGAACCCGCCTCTACGCCATCCGCATGAGGATATTTTGCAATTCCCCAGTTGGTGCAGTTGGTATATTCTCCGGTTTTGATCTTTTCAATTAAGGTGGAAATAAACCATGTGCCCATGTTCATTGTTGCAATATTGCCCTGTGCAAAGGCGCCGGAATAGTGAAGACCGCTTGTCTTTAACGTTGCATAGTCCTGGCAGATTCCGTCTTCCTGCTGGCTGAGTACCATTTCATAATATGGCTTTAAGAACTCATACTTGCCATCCAGAATCGTATGCTTGCCATCCAGAACACCAAAAAGCTGTACTGCAGATCTCCATGTATGGTAGTGGGAACCATAAACCTCCTGACCCGGGGTCTCAACCGCCAGGCTTCTTGTCAGGGCATCGTATTCCTCAAATGTCATATCATTGGTTGGATAAGGCACTCCTGCCTTGTCAAAGACATCTTTATTATAAAACAGTACCCAGAAATCGTTACGGAACGGAAGCTCATACAATTTGCCGTCAATGGTAATCTGATCGGTCAGGCCTTTATACAGACTTAAATCCACACCGGAAGACTGAATGTAGCTGTCCAGCGGCTCCAATACACCTTTATTTACCAGAGTCATGTAACCGGGAACATCCTTTACCATTACCACATCGAAATCTGAACCGCTGCCTGTAAGCTCCGTAGCAAGAACGGTCTGATAATCGCTGGAGCCTAAATCAACCATCTCGATTTTGACATCCGGATGTTTTTCTTCAAAAGCATCAATAAGCGGCTGATAATAAGGCGCAAGATTGATATCCCATACAGACCATTTCAGGGTAGTCTGTCCTCCGGCCCCGGTGGTCGCTTCCGCTGCAGTGGTCTCCGCCTTATCCCCTTCCGAAGCCGCTGCAGTGGTTTCATTGCCACCGCCGCCGGCGCAGCCAGCAAGGCTGGTCACTGCCAGCGCACATGCCAGCGCAATGCTGAGTGTTCTCTTTTTCATTGTATTCCCTCCTGATTTGAATTTGTTTTCAGTAAACCGCGCATTTTTTACATGTGATTTACCATATCTGAATTATAACCCCTGACTGTTTTTTTAAGAATGGAATTTATCTAATAAAATATTCACTTTTTATTCACATTTCTTTCACACTTTGTTAAATCATGTATTTTTTTATGATTAGCAGTAAAATTTCTCTCTTGTATACAATATATCACTTTTTCACAAAAAACCACGCTGTTTTTCATTGACATTTTACAATAAATAAGCTACCTTTGTAGATAATAAGTGCAGCAGCATTATGTTGCAATATATAAGGAAGGGGTAAGTTTTACCATGTGGAAAATGTTTTTACCAAAGACCATAAGAGGCAAAATCATGATTCTAACAGCCGCCGTTACCCTGTTAATCACTGTTCTTACTACAACGGTATGTTTCTCGGTTTTCCAGACTTTTTTAAGGAAAAATCAGATCCAGTCCGCGGAATTCAGCCTTCAGGTCGTAAGCAACAACATAACATCCGATATGAAGGATATCATCTATTTCAGCAAATGGTGCTGCTCCAACGGTGCCATTTTAGACTATCTGGAAGCCTTTCAGAATTATCAAAAGCTGCCCACACTCTCAACGGACCTGGAAAATTTACGCCCTACGGCCCTTTCCAGCCATAACCGCTTAAAAGAGGAATATTACTACAACCGGGCATACGAATACATGTCAAGGGTTATTATTTCCACAAATAATAAAAATAATTTCCTTCAAATGGCCGCGTTGGCCAACAACTCTTCCTCTTATGCGGCACGTATTATCAGCCAGACCGATTTTTTTCAAAAGCTTTATGATTCTAAAGATTATTTATGGATCGGCTTTGTAAACGATCCCTTCTCCAGCATCAGCCGGGACCAGTACATTCCCATCGTCCGGCCTGTTTATGATGAATTCAGTACAGAAATCATAGGCTGGACTTATGTGGAAATCTCCTCCCGCCTGTTTACCGATTACTTAGCACACTATCCCCTCCCTTCGGACAGCATGCTTTTTATTACCATAGGAGGGAAGTCCTACAGCTTAAAGTCCGGTGGATGGCAGGAGATCGGGACACCCTATACGGATCCGGTGCAATTAACCAAAAGTGATTCCTTATCCAAAGGCACCCGGGTTCTGTCCGTTACTATGGACGATGGAAAAAAAAGGATCCTGGTGGAGCGCCCGGTGGAGGGAATGGAAGGCTGGAGCTTAACCAATGTTCTCTCCGAGCAGCAGTTTGGTCAGCAGAAGCTGCTGTATACCCTTTTAATCTTCGCCATCTGTCTCACCATCGTTTCCCTTGGGGTCTTGCTGGCCTTTCTCTTAAACAGGATCATCATGGAGCCCATTCACAGGCTCAGCGGCAAGATAGCCGATATATCGGCCGGAGATTTTTCCAGGGACAATTCCATCGAATGGAACCATGAATTGGGACAGGTCGGCCGGGGCATCAACAGCATGTCAGAAAACATCGTCACGCTGATGGAAAAACGGGTGGATGATGAAAAGCAGAGAAAGGATCTGGAATACCAGATTCTCCAGAGCCAGATCAATCCTCATTTTTTATACAATACCTTAAATTCCATCAAATGGATGGCCACCATCCAGAATGCCAGCGGAATCGCGGATATGACCACTGCTCTGGCAAGGCTTCTTAAAAACGTATCTAAGGGAACCGCTTCCATGATTCCCTTAAGGGATGAGCTGGCTCTGGTAAAGGATTACTTTCTGATCCAGCAGTACCGGTACGGCGGCAGTGTAACCATAGAGTATTTCATTGAATCTGAAGCTTTATACGACTGCCAGATCCACCGCTTCACCCTGCAGCCTATCATTGAAAATGCCCTGTTCCATGGGATCGAGCCCACAGGAACCGCAGGAAAGATTACAGTGTCCGCCGAAACAACGGAAGGTTACCGGAAGAAAGCGCTGAAAATAAGCATAACGGACAACGGCATCGGCATGTCCCAGGAGGCTATCCGCAAGGTTCTTTGTGAGGAAGACGACAATCAGAACAAAACAGAATTTTTCCGGCACGTCGGCATCAGCAACGTGAATAAACGAATTAAGCACGACTTCGGCCCGGAATATGGCATCACCATAACAAGCAGGCCAGGCGAATTTACCACTATGACCATCTTAATGCCTTACGTGCTTCATTCGGAAAAGAAATCAGCAGGAAGGTAATTTTATGACTAAACTATTAATTGTTGATGATGAACCTTTGGTTCAGATCGGATTAAAATCCATGATAAACTGGGCGGATTACGGCATTGAAATCTGCGGTACCGCCGTAAACGGTAAAAATGCTCTGGAAATGATAGCAGAATACTCACCGGAAATTGTCATTACCGATATCCGCATGCCCATCATGAACGGACTGGACTTAGCAAGGTCCTGCCGGGAAACATACGGTAAAATACCCCTGTTCATTTTTCTTACCAGCTACGAGGAATTTCAGCTCATCAAGGAAGCCATGTCCTATGAAGCGGTGGATTATCTAATCAAGCTGGAACTAAATGCCGATTCCCTGTCCGAGGCAGCCAAAAAGGCCCTTTCCCGCCTGGAGACCCTTCAGGTTTCCATGGAATATAAGGATTCCGGCCGCCCTCTCCTGCAGAGCTATTATGAAAAATTTTTCATGCGGCTCCTGCATAACCTCTTTGACAGCGAAGAACAGTTTGAGCTCCAGTCCAGGGATTTAAGACTGGATTTTTCGGAAAACTGTTATTTCACGGCCCTTTGCCAGATACGGGAGGAAGCCCGTAAGGATATGGATCACGGAAAGCTCATGAACCTCTATAACAGCGCTCTGCAAATGGCAAAGGAAATCATCGGCAGACATCTTCCCGCCTATGTGGTAAGCCTGGATATGAAACATTTTGCAGTGGTATTTCACCTTCCCGATCAGGCAGACTACCGGAAAGAGGCTGTTTTTAACGCATTTCGCAACGCAGCCGATATGATCCGCAACTATTTTAATGTGACCGTTCTCACAGGAATCGGAACTCCGGTCAGCCAGCCCATGAAGATCAGCGAGTCCTATCAGGAAGCCCGCCAGGCCTTTGGGCGGACCTCCTCAGAACAGCCTGTCGTGATGTTCACCGGCAGTGATGCGGCCTCCATCCGCAACGCTTTCAACATTTCCGTATTTAAAAATGAAATAACCAAGGCATTTAATGAATTTGATACGGATATCTTATACCGCACTCTGACTGAAATCATTAGGCTGTTTGAAGCCCATCCCCTGCGTTTTTCCCAGGCTGCGGACGGGGCCTGCAACATCCTTTACCTGGCCCTCTCTCTTCTGCCTGACGGAGAAGAAAATATGACGGAGATCTTTTCCTCCTACAGCGACAGCTACCGTTCCATTTACCGCTTTACCAATGTGGAGCAGATCGCAGAATGGATGACGATCTTCCGTGACGGCCTTTGCGACGTTTTGCGGTCCAAACGGAAAACCTACAAAGCCCACGTCATCACCAATGTACAAAAATACATCAACAACCATATATCCGAAAAGCTCACCTTAAACGAAGTGGCCGGAGTGTTCGGCCTAAGCCCCAATTATTTAAGCATCCTGTTTAAGAAGAACTGCCGGGTCGGTTTTTCAGAATACATTGCCCAGGCAAAGGTCAACCGGGCCAAAGCCCTCCTCATGGAACAGGACATGAAAATCTATGAGGCAGCCGATCAGCTGGGCTTTGAAAGCGCCTTTTATTTCAGTAAAGTATTTAAAAAAGTTACCGGGCTTTCTCCCCGGGAATTTATACAGCAAAATACCGTCAATCCTGACGAAAACAAATAAGGAGTATTCATCATGATCACAGAACTTGCAAAAGACCAAAAGAAACCATTATCAAGCTTTACCCCCTTTCCCCAGGCCTCTGACCGGAGTTCCTGGGATTCTCTTCCGGAGGATCTTAAAAGCCGTCTCATTAAAAGCGGGGAAACCTTTTTAAACTTTGATTATCCTTCCCTGACCGCAGCAGATTATATGGAATTTACAAGAAATGGGAACAGAAGCCGTTTCCAGGACAAGCTGTTTTTAAGAAGGACTGTTCTGGATGCCCTGGTTCTGGCTGAATGTGCAGAATATAAAGGACGTTTCCTTGATGACATCATCAACGGGCTTTATTTGATCTGTGAGGAAAATGCCTGGCAGCTTCCTGCCCACAATTCCTACATCCGGGATACTCCTCCCTTTATCCTTCCCGATGTCACCCGCCCTGTGATCGACCTCTTTGCAGCGGAAACAGCCGCAGTCCTGTCAGTGACGGAATATCTTTTAAGGCAGGAGCTTCTTTCCGTCACTCCCTTCCTTTCAAAGATGATCAATAAAAATCTTGATGAACGGATCTTCACTCCTTATCTTAACGAACATTTCTGGTGGATGGGTGATGGAGACAGCCATATGAACAACTGGACGGTCTGGTGTACCCAGAACGTTCTTCTCTCCGCCTTTACAAGAGAACTTCCCCAGATCCAAAAGGAGAACATATTTCAAAAGGCATGCAAAAGCATTGACTATTTTCTGGCAGAGTACGGGGAAGACGGCTGCTGTGACGAAGGAGCCCAGTATTACCGTCACGCCGGGCTTTGCCTGTTTAACTGCCTGGAGGTTTTAAACGGAATATCAGACAATGCCTTTCTCCCTGCATATGAGATCGGGAAAATCAAGAACATTGCTTCTTATATCCTGACCGCCCACATCGATGATGTCTATTATGTGAACTTTGCTGACTGCTCTCCCATTGCCGGGCGGTGCGGAGCCAGGGAATTCCTGTTTGGCAGGCGGACCGGCAATAAGGAACTTATGTCCTTTGCCGCATGGGATTACCAAAACAGCGAAGATCCCTTAACAGCAGAGGAACATAACTTATTTTACCGCCTGCAGACAGTCTTTACCCATCAGGAAATGGTTTCCTTTGCCAAATCCCCCATTGTCCACCGGGATTTCTGGTATGAGAGCGCGGGACTTTTCATTGCCAGAGAGAGCCACCTTTATCTTGCAGTAAAAGCCGGAGATAATGACGACAGCCATAACCACAATGATACGGGAAGCTTTACCATTTACAAGGATGGAAATCCCATGTTTATTGATGTGGGAGTGGAAACTTATACAAAGAAGACCTTTTCAAAAGACCGTTATGACATCTGGACCATGCAGTCCCGCTATCATAACCTCCCCACCTTTTTTGACGGAAAAACCCAGATCATGCAAAAGGATGGAGCTGATTACCGGGCGGAAAACGTGACCCACCAATTAGGAGCTTCTGACTGCCGGATCTCCATGGATTTAGCTGCCGCCTACCCGGATGAGCGGATCAGATCTTATACCCGGAACGCTGTACTTAATAAGGGAAAGGAAATTATCATTTCCGATCACTATGAGGGGGATCTTCCATATCCGGTATTATCACTTATGTTTTATGAGGAGCCGGTTGTAAATGGAGATACTGTTAAAGTAGGAAACTTAGGCAGTTTCCTCATTGAAGGTGCATCCAAAATACAAAAAGAGGTAATTCCCATCACCGATGAACGTCTGAAAATTTCATGGAAGCATGATGTATACCGGTTATTGGTCACCATGAAGAACAAAGATCTGGTTTTAACCATCCGGTAATTGAAGAAAGCAGAATTTTAATTATTTATGAACGGAGAATTATTACTTACAGTTGAAGTCTTGCAGCAAAATTTTTCAAGTATCAAATCCATAAATGCCTCAAATCAGCCAATAGATGACAGCCGTACAAGATATTGTCTATTGAGTTGTAGCACATTTTTTTCTTGATAATATAATGTAGTATACCATGATGGTATAACGAAATATTCCTAATTTATTAAGTAAAGTGGAGGCCACATCATGAATGATCTTGATATGAGAATATGTGATTGCGAATGTGATGAATGCCAGGATTGTGCGTGCAACTGTAACTGCACATGCGAACGGCCCAAAAAGTACCTTAAACCCAACAGAACAATGTTAAAATGCGGCAGCCAAGGCAGCGTTAGCCTTCCAGTAGCAACGGTTGCCGGAGCAACTTTTACCTTGGCCACTGTAACCGTAGATTCAAAAGGCTTAAAAAACCCATGCATTAAATTTGAATTTGCAAGTAATATCGTGACGACTGCTGCTGTTATCACTCTGAATTTCCAGATATTCAAACAGTGCAGAAACCAGCTGACTCCTATTCCCGTAGGATCGATCTGGACGTTCTCACGGCTTGTTGCTGTTACTGATAGTAACACCTTCTCCTTCTTCGTTTGCGATTGTGATACCTGCGGCGATGACTGCTGCACTTACAGCGTAGTCGCTACGGTTGCCGGCGTTGCTACGGTAGGCGTTACTGCCATTAACAATGCATCTCTTGCTGCAATCATCGTAGATAACGACTGCTTTTAATTCCAACTTTAAACGGTGGGTACGAGGGGATGTTTGTCCAATAGCTGCATAAACTAACTTTTTTCATAGATAGGGTATTTGGCTGAACCAGGCTGAATGCTCTATCTATGAGCATTCAAATAAGGAGCTGGGGTCATTATGTATAACCGCCTATTCAGTATGAGTATACCATGCCGTCCCAATTGTCCATATCATAATGCAGTAAACAGAAGCCCTCAGCCTGCTCCGCCAAAAAAAGACAACCACATCGAAAGTATTCAAAATATTCAAAAAAACACCTGTGAGCCTTCCCCTGGAAACCAGCTTTTATTAAAGAGTTCTGCTTTAGGAGGAATCATTTTACCTGAAAATACAGATAAGAACGCTACATATAACGTAGCTTCGCTTAACATGGATACATGCAGCTACAGGAACTTTTTGATCCACTTCAATTTTTCCTGTAATATCGCCACCACCAATGCCCGCATGCATCTTAGATTTCAGCTGTTTAAGCGAGGAAGCGGCCAGACAATTTCCACACCTGTCAGTTCCAGTCTGGTTTACAGCAGAAATTCAGACAGCGGGGAAACAAATACCTTTTCTTTCACGGCTTATGACTGTGACTCCATGGGATGTAAGTGCTGCAATTACAGCGTATATGTAGAAATTATGAGCTTTGATACCACCGGTACCATTTCGATCACAAATCCGGTTCTCATTGCATCTGTTGTAGTTAATAATAATGAAATTGTTTAGAGGAGAATTTCATGGCGAATCAAACGAATTTAAAATTTAAAGATTCTACCATAGCGATTGAAGAAAATACGATCAGATGGGAAGATCATATGATCAAAACCGAAAATATTTCTCATATATGGATAGGAAACTGTCCTGACAAACCATTTCCTGTCCGTTTTGTTCTTATTCTATTGCTCATTGCCTTATCTGGTACCAGCCCTGGAAGTATCATTGGTGTCCTGCTGGCTCTGATCCTGTACCCGGCGGCGTGGATTTACTGGGAAAGGAAGCAAAAAGAATTCAAGGGTATTCATTTTGAAACCGGTTCCGGTAAAATTTATTCGTTTCTGTGCAATAACGAAGAATTCACCTACCAGGCCTATGAGTTAATCAGCGATCTTATTTCAAAAAACAGTGCCGATTCAAACCTTCAAATCAGTTTTGTTGGGGATGGAAAGATCACCGACGATTCCGAGGCGGCAAAGGAGCCCGCTCCCAGCAGCCAGGTCTTAAACATCATGAACAGCAGACTGAATGAAAAAGTACTCAATGAACTGCAAAAATTATCCATGTATTATAATCAACACAATGAAATCAACAACGAGGCTTTGAATTTGATCGACAAAGCGGTCCAATCATTAAATTCCAACGATAAGCAAGGAACCAAAAACTCCTTCGGCGGTTTTATTACTATGGGACTCATTAACGATTGTAACGAATTAGGGCTAAATGCTTTGATCGATGAAATAAAAGCGAATATCTATTGACCGGTATCTAATATGAAAATTCTTTTGACCTTATTCCTGCAGGGTAAAATAACTTGTATGTTTACAGTGGGCAGCTCCTTTTTGATAAGTTCCTGGGTATTTGAACTCTTATCAAAAAGGAGCATTTTTTAATCCACAGCATATCAGATACCCGGTGAGGGCAAGGCTGAAAAAATCTGCTGTAGCTGTATGTTAAATAATCTACAATTCTTTTGGGACAACCCCGTGAGGCAAACAAAGACCTTATCCTCTCCCATAAATTTCTATAAATTCAGAACTTTCCATACCATTATTCCAGAATGTTTCCCTCCCCTATACAGTGATCCTGACGGGGTTAATAAGTTGATTTATCTTTCTAACAAACTTGCCATTTGGTACATATGATAAGGTATAAAGGAGTACGAAAGCCCTTTATATTCTGATTTTAATCTTGTACAGAATGCTTATAAGCAGAAAATCACAATATCACACCTTAACAGGAGGGAATTATAATGAATAATTATAGAAATTGGGACGATAATTGCGGCTGCAGTGGCTGTGGTGGCTGCTGCGGCCCAACTGGACCGCAGGGACCCAGAGGATGTCCTGGACCAATGGGGCCTAGAGGCTGCCAGGGACCAACCGGACCTCAGGGGCCTAGAGGACCACAGGGACCAACCGGACCAATGGGGCCTAGAGGATTCCAGGGACCAACCGGACCGACCGGACCTCAGGGACCGCAAGGACCTCAGGGACCTGCAGGAGCTCAAGGACCAGTAGGGCCTCAGGGACCTCAGGGAGTACAAGGGCCTACCGGACCAACTGGTGCTACCGGTGCTACCGGCGCTCAGGGACCACAAGGACCAACTGGCGCTACAGGCGCTACCGGTGCTCAGGGACCAACTGGACCAACTGGTGCTACCGGCGCTACCGGCGCTCAGGGACCACAAGGACCACAGGGACCAACCGGACCAACCGGCGCTACCGGCGCTACCGGTGCTCAAGGACCTCAGGGACCTCAGGGGCCACAGGGACCAACCGGACCAACTGGTGCTACCGGCGCTACCGGTGCTCAAGGACCTCAGGGACCACAGGGACCACAGGGACCAACCGGACCTGCTGGCGCTACTGGCGCTCAGGGACCGCAGGGACCAACCGGACCGACTGGTGCTACCGGTGCTACGGGTGCTCAAGGACCTCAGGGACCGCAGGGACCACAGGGACCAACCGGACCGACCGGTGCTACCGGCGCTACTGGTGCTCAGGGACCGACTGGACCGACTGGTGCTACCGGCGCTACAGGCGCCCAGGGACCACAGGGACCGCAAGGACCTCAGGGACCACAAGGGCCAACCGGACCTGCCGGCGCTACTGGCGCTCAGGGACCGACTGGACCGACTGGCGCTACCGGCGCTACCGGCGGCTCAGGGACCGCAGGGACGACCGGACCCTGCCGGCGCTACGCGCTCAGGACGACTGACGACTGGTGGCAACTGGCGCTACCGGCGCTCGGGACCGCAGGGACCGACCGACCTTCGGCGCTACCGGCGCTCAGGACCGACTGGAGCGACTGGCGCTACTGCGCTACCGGCGCTCAGGGGACCGCAAGGACCTGAAGGCCAACTGGACCTGCTGGTGCCTTCCGGTGCCAGACAGACTGGACGACGGTGCAACTGGTGCTACCGGTGCTCAGGCCGCAAGGACCTGAAGGGGCACAACTGGAACCTGCTGGTGGCTACCGGTGCTCAGGACCGACTGGACCGAGCTGGCGTACTGGTGCTCTGCGTGCTCAGGACCTGTGGCCGACTGGACCTCAGGACGCACAGGACACAGGAGTTGAAGGACCTGTTGGACCGCCGGACCTACGGGGCCTGCCGGTGCTACTGGTGGCTCAGGGACCTGTTTGACCGACTGGACCTCAGGGACCACAGGGACCACAGGGAGTTGAAGGACCTGTTGGACCGACCGGACCTACCGGAGCTACCGGCGCAACTGGTGCTCAGGGACCTGTTGGGCCGACCGGACCTCAGGGACCACAGGGAATTGAAGGACCTGTTGGACCGACTGGACCGACTGGCGCAACTGGTGCTACTGGTGCTCAAGGACCTACCGGACCTACTGGCCCTGCAGGACCATTTACGCAGTTACGTGGATTTGACTTACAGCTCACTGGAGGTACTTCAGTAGCAAACGGAAGTCCTGTTATATTCAATACCATTTTAAACAACCAGAGCCTTAATATCTCTTATAACACAACAACAGGCGTTGCAACGCTTAATGCGGAACAAAATTACTATGTATCCTGGTGGGTATCTACAGATGGTGCAGGCCCATCCACTTATGTGGAATTTTCTTTAGAGATAAATGGAAGCAGCGGCATCGCATCATGCTCGCCGATCGTAACAGGCCAGTTAAGCGGAATTACCCTGATTACTGTAGGCGCTATTCCATCTACCATTGCACTTGTTAACACAACTGGGCAGACCGTTTCTTACGGTGCGACCCCAGTTCAGGCACACATGGTTATTTTTGAAGTTTCCCAGTAATTACTGATATGAAGTCATTTTAAAGATCCATGATCTTATAAAAATGCGTCGGAAGCATATGCTTCCGACGCATTTTTCCATAGACAGCAGTACATTCCCCATCGCTCTACATAAGCGGTGCAAACAACCGCAATGCCCGCCCTGCCAGCACC
Organism: Lacrimispora indolis DSM 755; assembly: GCF_000526995.1. NCBI lineage: Bacteria > Bacillati > Bacillota > Clostridia > Lachnospirales > Lachnospiraceae > Lacrimispora > Lacrimispora indolis. The sequence continues at coordinate 5,565,541 of NZ_AZUI01000001.1, forward strand.
TCATACCAGGGATAATTTCTGCAGTCTTCCATGGTGATTCTCCGGCACTGGGCCAGGGTGTTATGAAAATCTCTCTGAATATCCCGGATCACCTCACTGCGGTATAAATAGACCGCGCACTCAAAATGAAGGTAAAGGCTTCTGAAATCCATATTAATGGTTCCGACTACTGCCTTGGTGTCGTCACTTGCGTATACCTTGGCGTGTACAAAACCAGGCACGTACTCAAAAATCTGGACTCCGGCCCTTATTAGCTCCTCGTAATGAGACCTTGCAAGGAGGAAAGCGTATTTTTTATCCGGTATCCGCGGCATAATGATAATAACCTCCACTCCCCGTTTGGCAGCAAAGGTAAGTGCCTGGATCATTTCATAATCCAGAATCAGATACGGCGTCATGATATGTACATAATGTCTGGCAGAATTTATGATATCTAAATAAACCTGCTCTCCCAAGTTCTCCTGATCCAGAGGGCTGTCCCCATAGGGGATCACAAATCCATCCATGTTTAACTCCAGGGGATAAAAATATTCCGGGTCCCTTAAATATTGCCCATAATCCTCAGTTCCTTTTTCAGAAATGTTCCACATTTGCAGAAACATCATGGTAAAGCTGGTAACTGCATCCCCTTTCAGCATGACGCCCGTATCCTTCCAATGGCCAAAACGCACACGCCTGTTAATATATTCATCTGCCAGGTTGATCCCCCCGGTAAAAGCCGTATGGCCGTCCACCACCAGTATCTTCCTATGGTCCCGGTTATTCTGGTAGGTGGTAAATGCAGGCTTAATGGGGGAAAACATCTTTGCCTTGATCCCTTTTGCCTGCAATTCCTTTGGATAGCTAAAGGGAAGAAGTACAAGGGAACACATTCCGTCATACATGAACCGGACTTCTACTCCCTCCTTCGCTTTTCTCTCCAGGATCTCCAATATGGTATCCCACATTTCTCCCCGCTCCACAATAAAGAATTCCATGAAGATAAACCGTTTTGCTGCCTCCAGCTCCTTCTTCATCGCTTCAAACATGGCTTCCCCCAGGGCAAAATACTGCACATTGGTGTTTTTATATGCCGGGTAATGGCCCGAATTTTTAATATAATGAGCCAGATTGGCATTCTGCCTGCTTATCCTGGACAAGTCCTCCATGACCCTGGGGTTTTGGGTCAGATAGCTTTCCGTATGCCCCATGTTAACGCGAAGCCTTTTATTCATCAGCTTTCCCACGATCTGCAGTTCTACAAACAGGTAAAAAAGCGTTCCAAATACAGGAACAGCCGCGATAGGGACCATCCAGGTCAGCTTAAAGCTGGGATTTTCTTCCTTATTCAGGATATAAATGATAACAAATGCACTGAGCAGAGCAAAACCGCCGTAAAAATACGCAAGGTAACGGCTCAAAAAACGGTATGACGCAATAAGAATCGCCACTTGTATGATAAGAGAAACGGCCGCAAATGTAGTCCGGCCAAAAATAATTCTTAGCATTCTCCTGATCTGTTTCATCCTGTGCACCTCCCATGCTGCCGATTCCATTGATGATATCCCCTCAATTATACAGCCTGTCTCCTTTTCTTGCAACACCTTGCCGCCTCTGTATCCCTTTTCCCACTAAGCCGAAAAAACGGGAAAACCGCTGGTACCGCAGTCTTCCCGCCGTTTCTTTCCCTTATCTTAATCTTATCCCTCCAGTGCCTGCCTGATATCCTCAGCAATGTCCTCTGCGTTTTCAATGCCAACGCTCAGCCGGATCATGGACGGATCAACCCCTGCTTCAACAAGCTGCTCATCCGTCAGCTGTCTGTGGGTATGGCTGGCCGGATGTAAAACGGAAGTACGTGCATCTGCCACATGCGTTACAATAGCCGCCAGCTTCAGTCCATCCATAAACTTAACAGCAGCTTCCCTTCCTCCCTTTAAGCCAAATGAAATCACGCCGCAGGTGCCATCGGGCATATATTTTTTTGCCAGATCATGATATTTGTCCCCTTCCAGTCCCGGATACTTGATCCACGCCACATCTTCCCTGGAGCTTAAATACCGGGCCACTTTTAAAGCATTCTCGCAGTGGCGGGGAACCCGCAGATGCAGGGTCTCCAGGCCAAGATTTAATAAAAAGGAGTTCATGGGGGAAGGAATGGAGCCCAGATCCCTCATCAGCTGTGCTGTGGCTTTAATAATATAAGCCTTTTTGCCGAATTTCTCAGTATATACGATGCCATGGTAGGATTCATCAGGTGTGGTAAGTCCAGGATACCTTTCTCCATGGCCCTCCCAGTCAAAATTTCCGCTGTCAACGATGCAGCCGCCTACGCTGGTAGCATGGCCATCCATGTATTTTGTGGTGGAGTGGGTTACAATATCTGCTCCCCATTCAAACGGACGGCAGTTGATTGGAGTTGCAAATGTATTATCTATAATCAGCGGAACCCCGTGCCTGTGGGCAGCCCCTGCAAATTTCTCTATATCAAGAACTACAAGGGAAGGATTGCCGATGGTTTCCCCAAACACTGCTTTGGTATTAGGCTTAAACGCTTTTTCAAGTTCCTCCACCGAAGCATCCGGGTCCACCAGCGTGGATTCGATTCCCATTTTTTTTAAGGTTACGGTAAACAGATTGGTGGAGCCCCCATAAATCGTGGCAGAACTGATCACATGGTCCCCCTCTTCACAGATGTTAAGAAGCGCATAAAAATTAGCCGCCTGGCCGGAAGAAGTCAGCATGGCCGCCACTCCGCCTTCCAGTTCGCAGATTTTAGAAGCCACAGCATCATTGGTGGGGTTTGCCAGCCTGGTATAAAAATACCCCTCATCCTCCAAATCAAACAGTCTTCCCATTTTATCACTGTCATCATATTTAAATGTTGTGCTCTGAAAAATAGGAAGCACCCTGGCCTCGCCGCTTTTCGGCTGCCAGCCGCCCTGGATACAAACTGTCTCTCTGGAACGCCCGTTCTGACTCATCTCTTTTCCTCCTGTAAAACTTAGTCATATGATTCTCCTAGTTTATCATAAATGGATCTGGAAATAAAGTCCTAATTGCCTTCTTGAATTCCCTGTTTGCTTACAGTATAATAGCGATATCATAAACTTATCAAAGGAGACCTCTATGGAAAAATCAAAGGTTTACTATACGAATTTTCATACCACCTTTCAGGAAAACCTTCCGCAAAAGCTTAAAAGGCTTATCAAAACCGCCGGAATGCTGGAGCAGATCGACTTCCAGAACAAATACACGGCCATTAAGATCCATTTTGGAGAGCTGGGGAATTTATCCTTTCTCCGCCCTAATTACGCAAAAGCAGTGGTGGACCTTGTAAAATCCCAGGGCGGAAAACCATTTTTAACGGACTGCAACACCCTGTATGTGGGAAGCCGCAAGAATGCCCTGGATCATCTGGATACTGCCTATGAGAATGGGTTCTCCCCCTTTTCAACCGGCTGCCACGTTTTGATCGCTGACGGTTTAAAGGGAACTGACGAAAGCCTGGTTCCCATTGATGGGGAATACATAAAGGAAGCAAAAATCGGACGGGCAGTTATGGATGCGGATATCTTCATTTCTCTCACCCATTTTAAGGGCCATGAAAGCACCGGATTCGGCGGTGCCTTAAAGAATATCGGAATGGGCTGCGGCTCCAGAGCCGGGAAAATGGAAATGCATAACTCCGGAAAGCCCCATGTAACCGAGGAGACCTGTATCGGCTGCCATGCCTGTGAAAAGAACTGTGCCCACAGCGCCATCTCCTTCCAAAACAAAAAGGCTTTCATAGACATAAACCATTGTGTAGGCTGCGGCCGCTGCATCGGAGTCTGTCCCGTGGATGCCGTTGAGACAGACTTTGATGAGTCTAACGACATCCTAAACTACAAGATTGCGGAATACACCCAGGCAGTGATCGGGAACCGTCCCAATTTCCACATCAGCCTGGTCATGGATGTATCTCCTTACTGTGACTGTCACTCTGAAAACGATATTCCCATCATTCCTGATGTGGGCATGTTTGCTTCCTTTGACCCGGTAGCCCTGGATATGGCCTGTGTCCATGCGGTGAACCGCCAGCCTGTTATGGCAGGAAGCATCCTGGAAAAGCACGGCAGTCATCACCATGACCATTTCAAAGATACCCATCCAAACACCAACTGGAGATCCTCCATTGAACATGCGGTGAAAATCGGCCTGGGAAATGAGGAATACCAGCTGATCACCCTGTAATACCACAGACTTTCAGAAATACTGTTTTATATAAACCATAATTACGAAAAGGGAGGGCATATGATTTTGTGCTCTCCCATATCCTTTCATTCTTTAATTCAATTCCCTGGCCCTGTAACGGGTTACTCCCTGTCCCAGAGGTACCTTGTCCCTTCCGATCTGCCAGACTGAAAGCTCCGAATCCTTCATCTTTTTTTCAGGAACATTTTTGGCAATAATAAGCTCCGGCCAGACAAAGGTGGTTTCCACAGCCTTTCCGTCAAAGCAGACCCTGGAATAAGGAGTGAAATTTTCTCCGTAAACCAGAACATTGGAATCATTGTACACCACATGGTCAATTATGATATCATCAATTCCCATTTTAAGGTCCGTGGACTGGTAAGGATTCTCTCCGCCGTAAACATCCCGGTTACCGTAGAGAATGTCATATTCCAGGGTCTTCATATCCTTTAAATAGCTTTCTTCCTCTGCTTTTGGGTTGCTGAAATAGTTCTGATGGAATCTCATCATCGTCCCCTCATGAATATTAAGCATGTCCAATACATGGGCAGCAAGCTGGTATGCCTCTACATCCTTTTTCTCCACAGGAAGGTTCATGTTATTCCAGATCACATATTCGGTCTGAAACAGGGAACGGTTTTTCATCTGATGCTGTGACCACACAAATCCAGGCAAATGGTCCCCGTACATCACCAGAACAATGGGTTCCTTCCTGGTCCGTAAGGTGTTGACAAGGGAACGGATAAACTGGTCCATTTCCCCGATCTGCTGGCAGTAATACTCAAAGCTTGGATATTTCCCATGTCCCTGAACGGAAATGGTATAGATAAAGTCAGGACCTTTCGTAGAATCCAGGGTCCTGATGATCTCACCGGTGAGAATCTTGTCCTTGCACCAGCCCGTAGGATTTCTTTCTATATTATTCATATATTCAATAGGAGTAAAGGTATCAAAACCAAGCTGGGCAAATACCCGGTTCCTGTCATAAAAAGTGGCCTCATTGTTATGGATGGCATGGGCTTTATAGCCCAGATTTTTTAAATCAAAGGCAACGCTTTCACAGGAAGTTTTCTTTAATACGGTTTTATAAGGATACTCTCCCGGGCCGAAAAAGTCTAAGTTCATCCCTGTGATGGACTCAAATTCCGTGTTTGCGGTGCCCGCGCCCACAGCAGGCACGCTTAAATAGCCGCCGGGATAATTCTTCTGAAGCTGATGAAAAAAAGGGATAGGATCATAATTTACCGGATTGTCCTTCCACAAGGAAGGGTCAAAAAAGGACTCCAGCTGGATCATGATCACATTTGGCTTTGTATCCTCTGACAAAGCATAAGTATTCTCCGGAACCAGTTCTTCATCCCGGATGGCCTCCATTGTCTCAGTCCCATATCCCTCAGGCTTGGAGATCCCGGTGTTAAACAGGGAGTTGGAAAAACAATAGGGAAACCCGTAGCTTTTAAATGCATCTCCGATATTGCCGAAATGAACCGCAACCAATCCTGTCTTCATGGCAGCGCTTGTGGCTCCAAGAACAACAACGATGCCTATGGCTATAAGCCCGGATCCAAGGCCGTACCTCACTCTTTCCCTGGAAACAGGCGCCTTGCGCCAGACTGCGGCTAAAAACAGAATTGCAAACACTATGCCTGCCACGATTAAAATGATCTGCATCCAGGTAAAGTAAACCGTGGCCAGACTGACCGCATACTTCACCAGGCGGAAATCCGCCGCAGTAAAAGGTGTGGTGCGGAAGATAAGCAGAATGCCATTTACCACTCCCATAAAGAACCATATCAAGGATAAGGTAATGCATACAAAAGCCTTGCGTCTTGTCACAAATATAACCGTAAAAGGAAGGGTGATGATCAGCGTGTTCAGTAAAAAAACAGGGAAGCTTCCCCATATATAAAGACCAAGGCTTGTCAGAGATTTTCTGCTGGCCAGTTCAATAAAAACATTTATCATGGCTGAAAATACAAAAATCCTTCCAAGCCACTTCACATATAATTTCATGATATACCTCTTTGCCTTTTAGTACTTTTCAAAGTCGGATTTAGTCTATCACATTTTACGGGAAATTTACATACTTTTTTTTAAAAAGTCAAAATAACAGGAACAGAAAGCCTGTTTTGCAGACTCTTGCGCCGGAGGCTTTTACTGTCACAGGACACATTTTCCTATGATATTAAGAAAGACCGGCTTATAAGGGCCGGCCTTTTAAGTAACTATTCCTGTTCTTCTGTCTGTTCAAATGCGTCTTCACTAACCGTATTAATTCCAGCTGCCGGATTCACTTCCTCTGCCGGCTCTGGCTGTTCAACCTCTTCTACATTCTCATCTTCTGTATCAGCTTTCTGGGATGCCTCTTTTACATGGGCTCCGCACTTTCCGCAATAATAGGAATTCTTTGGAACCTTGGCTCCGCATTCCGCACAGATACGGGTTCCTTCGCTTTGGGTCAGTTCAATCTCCAGAGCGGCAATTCTTTCCCGGCTGGCCCTGACAGCTTCATAAGCCTTTGCGTAAGCTTCCTCCGGCTCTTTGTTCGCTTCATAAAATTGTTTGCCGATGACTGCATAAGCTTCTTCCAGCTTCGTTTTCTCTACACTGATCTGTGTCTTCAGCTGTATCGTTTCAGTCAGCGCTTTTGCCTTGGTTGCAACCTCTTTGCCGGTATCACTAAGTGTCTTTCCCAGCTCTTCAAAAAATGCCATCCGTGATTCCTCCTTTGACTTATGCTTCTACCATTTTAACTTCATTGGAAGAAAAAGTCAATGAAAGACTGTTTACACATCTTTTTTTATCTTTTCGATCTCATTTTTTACAGATACCGGCAACCGGTCCAATGAGATGGAGCATCCCACCTCATTTCTGTTTCTGCCGGATTCCGTAACAGCAGAAAAGCTGACCCACTCCCCTTTTTTACTGCCAAAAGGATTCATGCTGGAATATTCCTCCAACACCGCATTGCTCATGATCTGGCTGATCTGCTGGGGATCGGTGATGGTTAAGTATTGTGATCCCTTATCCTCATAGGTGTATTTATAGGAATAAAACTGACTGGCATCTATGTTGATTTCTTTTACATGTTCCAGATTACCCCAGCTTTCCACATCAACCTGAGACTCTTTCAACAGTTCCAGGGTGTTTTTAAAGGACGGGTAGATGGGGTAATATCCTCTTGAAGTGACATCGCTGTACTTCCAGGAGCTTTGAGTTTCATCTCGTTTTGTTTCCGCCTCTGCCTGCATTTTCGTCAAAAACTGTATGGTGGCTATTGGATTTTCATTTTCCATGGTTTCCACCTTTAAATTTCTTAGATCCTCCTGATACGCAGAGAGCAGTTTTTCAGTCATGGCTTTATCTGTCCCGTTTCTGTCACGGCTTACGATATTGGTCTGCTCGCCTCTGCTCACCCTGACCCAGGAAGTATCCTCAAGCGTCTGAACAAGGATTGGATAAACTGCTTTCTTAAACTCCTGGTTTTCAAAGATCTCTACGATCTCCGGCCGGATTTCATCGCTGGATAATTGGTAGGAACGGTAAACATCCTTACCGTTTTTCAACGTATATTTTATGGAAAAACTATACCTTATACTTCCATCCTCCCAATCGTTGAAACCATCATCTTCATGGTGCAGCTTCTGGTTTCTGGCCACCGCATCACGTACCAGAGACAGAACCGGTGCAGTGTCCTTCAGTTCCATATGGCTGAATGCATAGTCATCAGAGTTCTGGTATTCCCAGTAATATTCTCCCAGGGAATCCTGCCGCGGGCTTCCGTAAGAGACCCAGTAGGTTGCATCCTGCATGGACATTGCAACGGACTCAATGGACGCTTCAGCCGGTATATAGCTGTCATACCCAAACAGATCATAGCGGAAGCCGCAGAATATCACTGCTGCCAGCAAGGCGCAGGCCACCATCTGCTTCCAGTGGGAAAACAGCCTTCTGAATTCAAAATGATATATGATCTCAATGACGCAGTGGGATAAAAACATTCCGCAAATCAGCCCGAATACCGCCCAGCCCACACTGGTGTGCATGGACCAGAAAAAAATGCTTCCGCTAAGGGACGACAGAACCACAATGGGGATCCGGATCACCGGCATACTCACCTTAAAAGCCATTGCTTTTCCTGCCGCTTCCGAACCTCTCTTTTTATATAATAAGAAAGAAAGGAAGGTCAAAACTGCCGTCACAGCTAAAACTGCAAAGATCCTGACAGCCTGTGTTCCCGCCGGAGTCCCCGGCTGAAGCCGTTCTAAATTCATCAGGAACAGGACAACTGCCGAACATTTATCCATAAAATAGCTGAATACATCCCTGCCGCCCCGATAACTGGTATAAAAGAAACGGCTGTAGCAGAATTCCAGAACCCCTATGACGCAAACAAAATAAAATTGCAGGACCATGGTTCCAAAAACGCCGATTAAGACATGCCCTGTCAGGATCATGGCTATTACAGTCACAGAATACATCATGCTGTAATGGATCATGAACAGCAAAAATCCCGTAATGGCCGATCCCAAAACCTCAAAAGGAGAAATGCCGTTTACTGCCACCACTCCCAGGGTGATGATCAGATTTATCCCATATACTGCTGCCGGAATAAAAATTCCGTTAAAATAGTTGACCCAGAACAAATGCTTCCTGTTTACTGGAATGCCGTGATAAAAATCCACTTTCTGTCTGGAATGGAGATAAGAAAAGCTGGTCACTCCCATGATCAGGGACAGGAGGATGAGCAGCGCCGCCACCCAGCCGTTGCGAAAGCCCAGCCACTGTTCTAAGCTGGATACAATATACGGATAATCATATTGCCCTCTCAGCCTTTCGCTTAAGGAAAGAGCGGTCCTCACCGGAAAGGTAAAGAAAAATACCAAGAATGACAGTGCCATAGACCAAAGGCGTCTTTTGCCATCTTCTCTTAATAAATTATAAAATAAGCTTTTTGATGTCATATCCTGCCACCTCCGTCTCACTAATGAATATCTCCTCCAGAGATAATGGTATGATCTCGTAAAATACCGGCTGGTATGATTCCATCAGCCCTTCCACTTCTTCTCTGGTTCCGCGTACCGTTATGGTATAGAGTTTTCCTCTTGCTTCTGTCTTAATACGCTGCAGAGCTGCCAGATCTTCAGCTGTCATCCCATCCTTTAACACACACTGCAGCTTGTGGATGTTAAGCTTCATATCATCCAAATCCCGGGAAAGCAGTATCCCTCCCCTGTGGAGAAGACCCACATGGTCGCAGATATCTTCTAACTCCCTTAAGTTATGGGAAGCAATGATAGGAGTTAAGTTCCTCTCCGACATATCGTTGGCAAAAATGCTCTTCACAGCCTGGCGCATCACCGGGTCAAGTCCGTCAAAGGTTTCATCGCAGAAGAGATAGTCCGTATTGGCACATATTCCGCATATGACGGAAAGCTGCTTTTTCATTCCCTTTGAAAACGTATGGATTTTTCTTCTGGCTTCCAGCCCAAAGCTTCCAAGAAGATTATGAAAGCGTTCCTTGTCAAACCTGGGGTATATCCTGCTGTAAAACTCCATCATATCAAGGGGCGATGCGTTATTAAAATAATACTGGTCATCTGAAATGTAAAAGAACCGGCTTTTCACCTTTTCATTTTCAAAAATCTGTTCTCCATCAATGGTAACATTTCCTTCATCTGGTTTTAAAATACCGCTTAACATCCTTAAAAAGGTACTTTTTCCCGCTCCATTGGTTCCAATGAGTCCAAAAACGCTTCCATCCCGTATCTTTGCACTTACATGGTCTACTGCCATAATATCATCAAATTTTTTTGTCAGATTCTCTGCTGTTATCATCCGCTCTCTCCTCCCCTGCCAAATATTCCTGTTTTACCCATTCTTCCGCAATCCATGTATGAGCCTTATCCTCTGTCATTCCTGCCCGTTTGGCTTCCTGGATCCAGCCCACAAGCTTTCTTTTCAACTCACTGTTTTTAAGTGCTTTTATGGAACTGGTGTCGGCTACAAAGCTTCCTCTTCCTTTTACGGAATAGATAAACCCTCTTCGCTCCAGCTCTGCATAAGCTCTCTGTATGGTATTGGGATTAATGGATAAGTCTGTTGCCAAAGCGCGGACAGACGGAAGCTGGGCATCCTGTTCCAATACGCCGCATATCATAAGATCCTTAAGCTTTTCCACAACCTGCTCGTATATGGGCTTGCGGTCTTTATAATCAAGCAGTATCATATTCCACCTCCTAATCTGTACTAATACTCATAATACACTTAGTATAGCAAAAAACCTCTGACCTGTCAATCAGAGGTTTCTGTTTTTCTAGGTTCTCCTGTCTTCCACAATCAGGATACGGATGGCATCCTCCGCATTGCTCCAGTTAAACACATACAGGGTGTAGGAAGCATTGCCTCTTATATAGATATTAGAGTTCAAAAGGATATTTCCTCCGGAAGCATTGGCGTTGGACACGGAAACCATATAAAAGCCTGTTAAAACATACTGGAAGTTGGTCACTTCCTGATAATCCACATTGCGGAAGGTTACAACTCCGCCGTTTAATGCTACATGGACCCTGCGGTTTGTTATGGATAAATTGCACACACGGAAACAGCCTGTGTTAATCCCCCCATTACAATGGATATCTTCAATCTCCATTAAATCAAGTCCTGAATCCGTATTGATGATTGCAACAGTGATTGCGCGGTTAACTGTAACTGTAATCTGCTTTTCGAAGTAAACATATCCGTTCTGTCCTCCTAAGATTACAGTCTGCTGTCCTGCCAAAACCCGGCCGTACTGGCTCATCTCCCCATTAGCCAGCCCATTGACTGCCAGCTGGTTGCTTATATAAACGAGAAATGGATTATAGCCGGCCGCCGCGTTTAAGAACCGGACAAGTCCATATTCTCCGGAACCGCAGAAAAAGCATGGGATGATGGGTTTGGGAAATACCGTAATAATAGAACTCCCGGTTCCATCAGTAGTTGTATTAGGAAAGGGGAAATTGGGAAGAGGCGTTTCCTTTTCCAGATTTGGAGGGGGCACGATCTCATTATTTTCCTCCGGCGGCTCTTCCCCTGTTTCATCAGTAATGTCACTGTTTTCTCCTCCCGTGGGAAACTCGTCTTCTTCGGGGCCTGGCGGCGGATTTGTTTCCATATCCGTATCATTCTGCATATAAGTTAAAATTCCCATAGAAACCCTCTTTTATGATAGTTATATAGTAAGTTTATTCCTTCATTAATGCCCAGTGCCTGTCTCCCTTTAAGTCCCTGTCTTTTTATTAATAATCTGAGGGAATGCCATGATTTGCATTTCATTTAATGAGGCATTTCCATCTGAAATTCATAATTTCTTACTTTATATCCATATTATAATCTATATATTGACATTTTTTACCTTTAGAAGTATGATAACAGTAATGAATTTCGTTATTTTTTGTAAAATAAAATCGAAGGAGGTGAGTAATTGCAGATAAAAAACATTTTGCTCACAGGGTTCGGTTTTTTATTCCTGGGTCTTGGAGCGATCGGGCTTCTGCTGCCGGTCTGGCCTACGACCCCATTTGTTCTGGTTTCTGCCGCTTGCTTTTCCCGTACACCTCTTCTGAGAGCGTGGATTACAAGTATTTCATTTTTCAGAGAACACATAGAAAACTATGAAAACAGGACAGGCCTTTCGAGGAAAACGGTGACGATCAGTTTAAGCTACTTATGGGGAATGCTGGTGCTTTCCATGGTGGTAATTCAAACAGTCTGGATTTCACTTATGCTTTTTTCCATTGGCACTGCTGTAACGCTCCACATCCTCTGGATTTCCAAGGCTAAACAAAAAAAGGAGGGACATGAATCATGAAGCGGGTATTTGGTATTTTTGAAGCTGTCTTTGATATGCTGTATCTCATTACCGCCTTTACCCTCAGTCTTATGCTGCTTTTAACCAGATCCGCCAGCAGCGTTTCCATGCTTGCCGGTATGATGGCTTTGATTTTAGTCTGCGGCGATGCCTTTCACCTTTTGCCCCGCATGATGGTAATCATCACCCATCAAGAGGAACGGCTGCTTGAGGCTCTTGGCCATGGAAAGCAGATCACCTCAATCACAATGACCGTGTTTTATCTGTTTCTATGGCAAATCGGACTCCTTATTTTCTCCCCAAAGGGCATAAGCTTCTGGTCCTGCCTGATCTATTTTCTGGCTGCTGTTCGGATTCTGCTGTGCCTTCTGCCACATAACAAATGGCAGGAAAGACATCCCCCGGTCAGCTGGGGAATCTTCCGCAACGTGCCTTTTTTTCTATTGGGTACCATGGTTGCAGGATTGTTCTTTCTGCAAAGAAGCATAACGCCGGGTCTTGGCTTCATGTGGCTTGCCATTATCCTCAGCTTTGTTTTTTATCTTCCGGTAGTGCTCTGGTCCAGCCGGAATCCCAAAATAGGCATGCTGATGCTGCCAAAAACATGCGTTTATTTATGGATGCTGGTCATGTGCCTATCCTTGTGAACTGCAATCCTTCATAAAAAATAAAAAGGAGTGATCTTGTGATGCTTTGGTCAGGAGTAATAATCGGCGCTATTTCATTTCTTATTATCGGTATCTTTCATCCGATCGTGATTCATTGCCAATACTATTTTACGGATCGGATATGGCCTGTCTTTCTAATCGGAGGACTCATTTTTTGTGCATTGTCACTGTTCGCCCATCAAATCATCTTATCAGCCACATTGGCGGTAACAGGTTTCACCATGCTTTGGAGCATCGGAGAGCTTAAGGAGCAAACCAAGCGGGTGCAAAAAGGCTGGTTTCCTGAAAATCCCAATCGTGTCAAAAAGTAACCTTTCCCACAGGTATTCATTTGGTATTTACATAAAAATAAAAAATAGAAAGGAGTTTTATCATGAACGACGAGTACAAGAAATTAACCAATGAAGTTGGTGCTCCAGTAGCTGATAATGAGAACGCCCTCACAGCTGGCCCCCGGGGACCTGTGGTAATGCAGGACGTATGGCTGATGGAAAAGATGGCCCACTTCAACCGCGAGGTTATCCCTGAACGCCGCATGCATGCAAAGGGCTGGGGTGCTTACGGCAAATTAACCGTTACCCATGACATCTCCCAATATACCAAGGCCAAGGTTCTGCAGCCCGGTGCTGAGACCGAATTATTCCTTCGCTTCTCCACAGTTGCAGGTGAGAGGGGGGCCGCTGACTGCGAACGGGACATCCGCGGTGTGGCTGTTAAGTTCTACACAGAGGAAGGGAACTGGGACTTAGTCGGCAATAACACCCCCACCTTCTTCATCCGTGATGTACATAATTTCTCCGATTTAAACCGTGCCGTAAAGCGAGACCCGCGCACCGGCCGCCGTTCCGCCCAGAATAACTGGGACTTCTGGACGCTGCTGCCTGAATGCTTTCATCAGATCACCGTGGTTATGAGCGACCGGGGCATTCCTGCTTCCTTCCGCAACATGCATTTCTTCGGCGAACACACCTTTTCCTTTTACAATGAAAAGAATGAGCGTTTTTGGTGCAAGTTCCATTTCAAGACCCAGCAGGGCATTAAAAACTTAAGCAACGAAGAAGCCGCCAAGATCAATGGCATGGACCGGGAATACCATGGAAAGGATTTATATGAAGCAATTGAGCGGGGCGATTTCCCCAAATGGACCATGTATGTGCAAATCATGACTGAGGAACAGGCCAAAAACCATTACGAGAATCCCTTTGACATTACGAAAATCTGGCGCCACAGGGAGTATCCCCTTATAGAAGTCGGCGAACTGGAGCTAAACCGGAATCCGGAAAACTTTTTTGCGGAGGTGGAGCAGTCCGCCTTTACTCCTGCTCACGTGGTTCCCGGCATCGGCTTTAGTCCGGACCGATTCCTTCAGGGACGGTTATTCTCTTACGGCGATGCACAACGTTACCGCCTGGGCGTAAACCACAATCAAATCCCGGTGAACCGTGCCAAGGTGGAAGTCAATGAGTATCACCGTGACGGCTCAATGCGTGTGGACGGCAACTACGGCGGCGCTCCTGCGTATTCTCCCAACAGCTACGGTGCCTGGACTGCCCAGCCTGAAGTTATGGAACCGCCTCTGGATCTGGAAGGCGCCATGTACCGTTACGACCCAAAGGATGACCCAACAGATGACTGCTTCCGTGCCGGCGGTGATTTATGGCGCGTACTGACGGAAGAAAAGAAACAGATCCTCATTGAAAATACTGCTGGAGATATAGCTCCTGTCACAGAGAATATCAAATACCGTCATGCGGTCCACTGCTATCTGGCTGATCCTGAGTATGGAGAGCGCTTTACAAAAGCTGCAGGTCTGTCCATGGATAAGGTCATGGAGCTTTCCAGGCTGGACAATAACGGCCTGATTCAGGCGACGCTTCCCAGTGCGATGTAACCAGATTTCTGCCAGATAAACGTATAAGTTAACAATGGATCATTATCCTTGCTCAACGTAAATAAAATAAGGGAGAGAATCCGCAAAATCCGGATTCCCTCCCTTATTTTTTCATGTATGCTGTATATGAAAAAACAGATAGTGAAACTTACGCCCGGATTTTCTCATCCGGGCGTATTTTAGATTACTATTAAATAATTATTTAGCCAATTAGTCATTACCGTATAAAGTAACCAGTTTTCTCAGGTATTCGTACCTGTCTTTTGCATCTGCCTCATTCCTTGCGAACAATTCAGCTGCTCTCTCAGGGTTCTTCATTGCTAAGGAAGCGTAACGAACCTCACCCTTTAAGAAATCCTGATATCCTTCTAATACAGGAGCCTTGCTGTCTAAGGTGAACTTCTTCTCAGCAGCTGGATTGTAACGGAAGTTGTTCCAGTAACCGCACTCTACAGCCAGCTTCTCTTCTGTCTGAGCCTTGGACATGCCCTTCTTGATACCATGGCTGATACAAGGAGCATAAGCGATGATCAGAGATGGTCCCGGATATGCCTCTGCTTCGGAGATTGCCTTAACAGTCTGTGCATAATCAGCGCCCATGGCGATCTGTGCCACATATACATAGCCATAGCTCATAGCGATGCTTGCTAAGTCTTTCTTTCTTGTTTCCTTACCGCCTGCAGCGAACTGTGCAACAGCACCTGTCTTGGTAGCCTTGGAAGACTGACCGCCGGTATTGGAATAGATCTCTGTATCGAATACCATAACGTTGATATCCCTGCCGCTTGCAAGAACATGATCAACGCCGCCGAAGCCGATATCATATGCCCAGCCGTCGCCGCCGAATACCCACTGAGATTTCTTAGCCAGGAAATCCTTATCCTTAAGGATCGCCTTGCAGGTATCACATTCAACGCCCTCTATTGCTGCAATTAACTTATCAGTTGCAGAACCGTTGGTTGAACCTGACTCAAAGGTATCCAGATATTCCTTGCAGGCTGCCTTGATTTCATCAGAAGCCTTTTCGGAATTCAGAAGCTCTTCAACCTTTGCCTTTAAGCCGCCTCTGATGGCGCTCTGAGCCAGCATCATACCGTAACCGAACTCGGCATTGTCCTCAAATAAAGAGTTTGCCCATGCAGGGCCCTGTCCCTTTGCATTTACGGTGTAAGGTGTGGATGGAGAAGAGTTGCCCCAGATGGAAGTACATCCGGTTGCATTTGCAATATACATTCTGTCACCGAATAACTGTGTGATCAGTTTTGCATAAGGTGTCTCGCCGCAGCCTGCACATGCTCCTGAGAACTCAAGAAGGGGTTTCTTGAACTGGCTGCCCTTAACGGTGTTTTCTTTAAACTTATCGATAACTTCCTGCTTGATCGGAAGTGTCTGGCCGAAATCAAATACTTTCTGCTTCTCTGCGCAGTTTTCTTCCATGTTGACCATAACAAGAGCTTTCTCACCCTTCTTTCCTGGACATACGTTTGCACAGGAACCGCAGCCTGTACAGTCAAATGCGGATACGGTCACAGCGAACTGATATCCCGGCATACCTGTCATTGGAAGGGTCTTCATCTCCTCAGGTTTTGCTGCTGCTTCTTCTTCAGTCAGAGCAATGGAACGGATAACAGCGTGAGGACATACATAGGAACAGAAGTTACACTGGATACAGTTTTCCGGAACCCAGCCTGGGATGGTAACTGCAATACCGCGCTTCTCGTATGCGGCTGAGCCGGATGGTGTGGAACCGTTAACATAATCGCTGAATGCGGATACTGGCAGGGAATTTCCTTCCTGTGCGTTTACCTTGGACTGAACGTTATTAACGAAATCAACAACATCTTTTCTGCCTTCTGTGATGAACTTATAATCAAGTCCTTCATCCTCGCAGTTTTTCCAGCTTTCCGGAACTTCTACCTTAACAACGCCTTTCGCACCTGCATCAATAGCTGCCCAGTTCTTCATGACGATTTCTTCGCCCTTGCGTCCGTAGGTTGCCTTTGCAGCTGCCTTCATCAGTTCGTTTGCCTTTTCGGAAGGAATGATTCCGGTCAGTTCAAAGAATGCGGACTGAAGGATGGTGTTGATACGGGTCTGTCCCATTCCGGTCTCAATACCGATCTTCACACCGTCGATGGTGTAGAACTTGATGTTGTGGTCAGCGATATATTTCTTCACCTGTCCTGGCAGATGCTTCTCAAGACCAGCTGCATCCCATGGGCAGTTCAGTAAGAAGACACCGCCGTCAACCAGTTCCTGAACCATATTGTACTTGCGGATATAAGCCGGATTATGGCATGCCACAAAGTTAGCCTGGCGGATTAAATAGGTGGATTTGATCGGCTTGTGTCCGAAGCGTAAGTGAGACATGGTAACGCCGCCGGACTTCTTGGAGTCATAATCAAAATAAGCCTGCGCGTACATATCCGTGTTGTCGCCGATGATCTTAATGGAGTTCTTGTTAGCGCCTACGGTACCATCTGCACCAAGACCCCAGAACTTGCAGTTTGTGGTTCCTTCCGGTGTTGTAACGATCGGTGTACCTGTCTCAAGAGAGAGATGGGTCACATCATCGATAATACCGATGGTAAACGGTGTTTTCTCCTTGTTGTTATAAACAGCAACAATCTGAGTCGGTGTTGTATCCTTGGAACCTAAGCCGTAGCGTCCGGTTAAAACCTTCACCTGATCGAACTTTGTTCCCTTAAGTGCTGCAACAACGTCAAGGTATAAAGGCTCACCAATGGAACCTGGCTCTTTTGTTCTGTCTAATACGGAAATCGTCTTTACGGTATCCGGGATAGCTTCAATGAAAGCTTCTACACAGAACGGACGGTATAAGCGGACTTTCACCACACCTACCTTATTGCCTGATGCCAGCAGATAGTCAAGAGTTTCCTCAATGGTATCGTTTACGGAACCCATGGAAATGATCACATGTTCTGCATCAGGAGCTCCATAATAGTTGAATAATTTATAATCGGTTCCGATCTTTGCATTGACCTTGTCCATATATTTCTGAACGATTGCAGGCAGTGCTTCATAATACGGGTTGCAAGCCTCTCTTGCCTGGAAGAAGATATCAGGGTTCTGTGCGGAGCCTCTTAATTCCGGATGGTTTGGATTTAAAGCGCGATGACGGAATTCGTCGATCGCATCCATGCTTACCATCTCTTTTAAATCTTCATAATCCCAGGTTTCGATCTTCTGGATCTCGTGGGATGTGCGGAAACCGTCGAAGAAGTTAATAAACGGTACCTTGCCTTCAAGAGCTGCCATATGAGCAACCGGAGTCAAGTCCATAACTTCCTGTACGCTGGATTCGCATAACATGGCACAGCCTGTCTGGCGGCATGCGTATACGTCGGAGTGGTCACCAAAGATAGATAAAGCATGGCTGGCAACTGCACGTGCCGATACGTGGATTACACCTGGTAACTGCTCGCCTGCGATTTTATAAAGATTCGGGATCATCAGTAAAAGACCCTGGGAAGCTGTATAAGTGGTGGTCAGCGCACCTGCTGATAAGGAACCGTGTACTGCACCTGCTGCACCTGCCTCGGACTGCATCTCCGTAATCTGTACTGTCTGACCGAAGATATTGGTTCTTCCGTCTGTTGCCCATTCATCCGTTGCTTCAGCCATAGGTGAAGATGGGGTGATCGGATAGATAGCCGCTACATCAGTAAATGCGTATGACGCATGAGCTGCTGCATGGTTTCCATCCATGGTTTTCATTTTTCTTGCCATTATTGATTTCCTCCTGCAAATGTGAATAATGTATAAATTGGTTCCCGTATAGGGAAAGTGACCTTACATTATTATAACAATTATTCAACAATTTGCAAATATTAAAACAGGAAATTTAAGTATTATTTTCGAAACAATCCGATAAAAAGGGACTGGAACGAATAATCTGTCCAGTCCTGTCTGATTTTAATCTGTTTTTAGTTGAATGGGTTTGGAGGAATTACATTCTGGCCTCCGTCACCATCTGCCGCTTCTGTGGTAGAAGAAGGTCCCTGAGTCTGGGAAGGTTGGGTTTCCGTTGTTCCCGGTCCCTGAGGTCCGCCGGAATTTCCGTCTGGCTCATTGCCGTTGGGAGCGGTGGTTTCCCCGCTTCCCGGGGATTCTGCCGGACTGCTTTCAGCAGCGGAGCCGGCCGGATCCGTGGCCGGAATGACGACTCCTGATTGGTTCCGTTTGATGGTCGCCGGTTTTCCCCGGTAGGTGCTGTTATGCAAAAGCTCATCGCTTACTACAACGCCGTTCTTTTTAGTAACTAAGTTAGTTACCCAGCGGCTTCCCTTGGTCTCTGCCTTAACGATCTTTTCCTCTCCAAGCTGAAGGGTCTGATCCTCCTCATAGACCGGTGCGGGAGCATCTAACTCCGCTGTTTTCTTTGATGTCATGGACAAGGTAACGCCCTCCTCCAGAATCGGGATCCCTACAATGGAGATTTTTAACTTCCTGTCAGCAAAGCTGGTCCTGATGGCAATGGCTGTGGAAGAATTATTGACAAACTTCATATCAGGCCCGCCGTAGCTGACCATGGCATCTTCCCCCGGTGTTACATAGGAAGGTTCATAGCTGTGGGCATGGCGCTCCGTAGTGGAAAGCCCTGCAAATACAACCGCATTATATAAGGTGGAAGACACCTGGCATACGCCTCCGCCGGGTTCTTCGATCAATTCTCCGTTTAAATATGCGCCTGCCGGACGGTATCCCTTTGCAGTGGAACGTTCCCCTGTGGCCTTATTGAAGGAAAACTCTTCTCCTGGTTGAAGGATCAGGCCGTTTAAAGAATCAGAAGCCAGCTCAATATTCTTATTCCTGTCACTATTGGTTGTTGTTGTCGTTGTATAAGTGCCGATGACCTTATACATCTCCTTTGCCTGGGCCTCGGTTATCTTAGGAGCGACTTCCTTGCCTGTGGCCTGAATGTCTGCCTGGAAATTCTTGGCCTGAAGCTGTGCCATGATATCAGATGCCAGCTTCTCCTGATCGATCACTACTCCGTTTTTCTCTCCGGAATAAATAAACTTTCCGGTATTTTTATCAAATCCTGATATGGAGCCGTTTTTAGCTGCCACATCCCATTTTCCTGCAATGGCTTCTACTTCGGCCTGAACATCCTCTTCCAGTCCGTCGAAGTCAATGGTATAGCTTTCCTTTGGTTCTCCTGAATATATCTCATCAAGCAGGGCATCCACTTTTTTATCCATCAGGTTCTTAAGCTCGTATTGCTCCTGATTATAGGTGACCTTCATCCCCCACGGGTATTGTTTATCAATAGCTTCTTTGGCTTCTTCCCTGGACATGCCGGTGATGGTTATCCCATCCACTTTAACTTCCTTCTTCAGTTCCGGCTCCGAAACGGTTGTGGTATTTGCCTCCGCCTCCTTAGCTTTGCTTCCTCCAATAACCTTCATGGCAGCCATGATGCAGATAAAGGCGGCAACGGCCAGAATGATCCCCAGAAGTATCTTTGTGACGCTGTACTGAGGCCCTCTCTTTCTTTTCTTTCCCCGCCTCTGCTGATAGGGGCTGCCCGTTCTGTAGGCCTGTCCTGTTCTGCGGCCTGCTTCCGATGCACTTTTACTGCTGACCTTCCGGGAAGAATTGGTTCTTCCCCCACCTCTTTGTCTGTTATCTATCTGATTCATTAACTTCACCTTTTTACATGATTTTGTAGCTTTACACTGAGTAGTATACCATACTTTGTGGGAAATGCTATTACGATTTTATGAATTTTCTTAATTATTTTTCGCGTTTTTTCTACATTTTACAGATTAAAAAAAACATGTTACTATAGTGTTACCAAACTATTTCTTTTTGGAGGTTTCTATGAAATTTGTCGATTTGCATGTTCATTCCAATGCTTCGGATGGCACCTTCACTCCCTCCGAAGTGGTGGCTCTGGCCGCAGAAAAGGGACTTGCGGCCATTGCACTGACCGATCACGATACCATTGACGGCATTTCGGAAGCACAGGCCGCTGCCGCCGGCCTTCCCATTGAGATCATTCCGGGGATCGAACTCTCCTGTGTTTACCAGGGCGAAGAAATTCATATTCTGGGACTTTTTGTCGATCCGACAGACCGGGAATTTATCTCTGAAACAGATGCTCTTAAGGAAATCCGGAAAAAAAGGAACGAAGAAATAATACGCCGCTTCCAAAATGCCGGCATTTCCATCACACTGGAAGAGGTGATGGCAGGAAATCCTGACACAGTCATAACCCGTGCCCACTTTGCCCGGATCCTTCTTGAAAAGGGCTATGTAAAGAACATGGACCAGGCATTTAAAAAATATTTAGACTACAGCGGCCCTTACTGCCCCCGCAAAGAAAAGATCACTCCGGAGCACGCCATGAAGATCCTTACAAGCTGTAAGGCTTCCCCTGTTTTGGCCCATCCATACCAGTATCACCTGGGAGATAAAAAAACAGAAGAACTGGTCCGCTATTTAAAGGAGCTGGGACTTCACGGACTGGAGGTCTATCACTCTTCCAACAACCAGTATGAAAGCGGCAAGCTGAAAAAACTGGCCATACAGTATGACCTTTTTCCCACAGGCGGCTCAGACTTTCACGGAAGCAACAAACCTGATATCAGCTTGGGAGCCGGACGGGGAGGTCTTCGGATATCCGTTCTTCTTCTTGATGACATCAAGAGGATACGGCGGGAAAAGGGGCTATAATCAGCCAATCTTCCCTTCGTCCATAAAACCGGCAAGCTCAATGGCATAATAGGTGATGAGAATATCCGCGCCAGCGCGGTATATGCTCACCGCCGATTCGCATACCACCTTTTCTTCATCAATAAAACCGGCTTTGGAAGCTGCTTTTATCATGGCATATTCTCCGCTTACACTGTAAGCAGCCACAGGAAGGTCATGGCGGTCAGCCACCTCTCTTATAATATCCAGATAGGAGAGGGCCGGCTTTACCATCACAATATCGGCTCCTTCCGCCACATCCAGTTCCACTTCCTTTAAAGCCTCTTTCCTGTTATGGTAATCCATCTGATAGCTCTTCCGGTCCCCAAAGGCAGGCGCAGATCCGGCAGCATCCCGGAAAGGCCCGTAAAATGCGGAAGCGTATTTGGCGGAATAAGCCATGACCGGCACATTCACAAAACCTGCGCTGTCCAGGGCCTGCCTCATGGAACCGATCCTTCCATCCATCATATCGGAAGGGGCCACCATATGGGCTCCTGCTTTTGCATGGGAAAGAGCAATGCGGTTCAAATATTCCAGAGTCCTGTCATTATCCACATACTCCCCTTCCAGGATCCCGCAGTGACCGTGGGAGGTATATTCACACATGCACACATCAGTGACAATGTATACAGAAGGATACTGTTCTTTAATAAAACGGATGGCCCGCTGGACGATTCCCTCCTCGTCATAAGCCTGGCTTCCGCACATATCCTTATGGGCCGGAATCCCAAACAGCAGGACTTTTCCAACTCCGGCTTCCATCAGCCTGTCTATGATCAGCGGAAGCTGATCCACGCTGTAACGATATTGGCCCTCCATGGAAGGGATTTCTTCCACAAGGCCTTCTCCATCCACCACAAACAGGGGATAGATCAGGGACTCTTTTGAAACTCTGGTTTCCCGTACCATTTTTCTCAAGGTATCTGATGTTCTTAATCTTCTCGGTCTGTATAACAAATCCATATCCAATCCCTCCATTTTATTCCCGTATAGGCAACGTGCCAAAACCAGGCTTGCCTGATCTTGGCGGCTGCCCTCCTATTATACACCCTCTAAATGAAGATTCAAGTAGTTCTTGCAGCAATGGAAAAGATTGCTTATAATAGTATCCATAGTCAAGCGGATATTCCCAATCCACTCCGCCACTTACTCACATTATGCCCGTCTTTACCGGGCACATAACCGAATAGCAGCTTACTTAATTCGGTTAAATGAATCAGAAACGAGGTACTGTTTTATGGAAGAATTCTATCAGGCAATCGAAGAAGCCATACGCACGGCCGGATATAAAGGCCCTGTGGATGGGGAAGAAATCTACAACGAGATCTGTGACGAAATTGAGGACAAGGAGCCGGGGGCATATATATTCATGTCAAAGAAAACGGAGGATACCTTTTTTGAATATAAAATCCAGATTTTCGAAGACCAGTTTAATTTAAGCGTCATTGACATTCACACCACTGATCAAGTCTACCATGTAGATTTTGACTAAGGCCGATCCTTGGAAAGCCACAGGTCTGTGAGGGAACGCACTATATTTCCCTTGTGGCCTGTGGTTGTTTTTGCCATGGCAAGAGAATTGAGGACCGCTTCCTCCGTCGCTTCCACCGCAGCAATAAATGCACTTTCCAGGGCGCTTTCCTTTAAAATGCTTATGGACATCAGCTCTTTTTCCGGCCGTTCCGGTATCCGGTTTGCCGTGGTAAAGCCGACCATAATATCCCCGCTTCCATGGCCCATGTAGGAACCGGTTCTGGACAGCCCTACTCCTGCCCGCTTTAAAATCCGTTTTAACTGACGGTCTGTGACAGGAAGATCTGTTGCTACGATCGTCATGACGGAACCTCTGTCCAAAATTGACGGCTCTGTCAGCCGGAAAATTTCCTTTCCAACAGCCATTCCGTTCACCATCAGGTTTTCCGTGCTTCCGAAATTTGACTGCACAATTGCCCCCAGGGTATAGGTCTCTCCTCCGATTTGAAACCTTCTGGAGGCGGAGCCGATCCCGCCCTTTAACCCATAGCATACGGTACCGCAGCCTGCACCTATTGCTCCTTCTTCAAAATCTGCCGTGGCCTCTGCAACAGCCGCTTTCACTTCTTCCAGGCCAACCACCCTGTCACTGATTTTGTTTAAGACCGAATCATTGCATTCTCCTACCACGGGATTAATGGAGGTGACCTCTATTCCCTCCTTATTGCACTGCTCAAGCATGAAATCTACCAGGGCATCATGGACCTTCCCTACATTTAACGTATTGGTAAGAGCCACAGGCGTTTCCAGGGTTCCAAGCTCTTCCACCTGGATAAGACCCTGGCTCTTTCCAAAGCCGTTATGGATATAGGCAGCCGCCACCAGTTTTCTGGAGAATGGATTGTCCTTACAGGGCAAAATGACTGTGACTCCTGTTTTATGATCTTTGGTATTGATGGTGGCATGTCCCACCAAAACCCCTTCCACATCGGTAATTTTATTAAGGGGCCCCGGAGCCAGTTTCCCCGTGATAATACCATATTCCCGTATCCTCTTCATGATCCTTTCCTCCTCTTTTGCATTTATGTTCTTATTATACATAAAAAACTTCGGAATACGTTCATTTTCTGGTTTTTTCCATATTGTACCAGAGAAAAAACACTGCTATAATAAAGGCGTAGGAATTGACAATTATTTCACGGACATTCCAAAAGGAGGAATTCACATGAAAATTCAAAATATCACGGATGTAGAAAAATTTTTTAAGGTTATCGAGCAGTGCAAAGGCACTGTTGAGCTGGTCTCCAAGGAAGGCGACCGGATCAATTTAAAATCCAAATTAAGCCAGTACCTTTCCATGGCTACCATTTTTTCCAATGGCAGCATCATCAGTGAACTGGAACTGGTTGCCCATGATCCGGAGGATGTGGAACGGCTCATCAAGTATATGTACCAGGGTGAATAGTAAAAAGAGGGGTTCCATGAATCCCTCTTTTTTTGTTGTACATCTATATTTTTTTGTTTTTAATCGGCTTCTTCTTTTCCAGCCTTCCGTTTACGATCTCCCTGAGAATGGCATACACCACGGAGCAAAGAGGGATGAACACCAGCATTCCCACAATCCCCATGGCGCTGCCGCCGATGGTGACAGCCACCAGGACCCAGATGGAAGGAAGTCCCACAGAATTTCCCACCACATGGGGGTAGATAAAGTTTCCTTCCACCTGCTGAAGGACAAAAAATATGATCAGGAAGATGACCGCATCAAGCGGCTTTACCATCAGCATCAAAAATGCTCCGATGGCACATCCGATAAATGCCCCGAACATGGGTATAAGGGCTGTAAATGCAATCAGGACGCCGATGAGAAGCCCATAAGGAAGGCGGAAAACAGACAGGGTCAAAAAGAACATGCTTCCAAGGATGACCGCCTCCAGGCACTGTCCGGCAAGGAAATTGGAAAAGGTTTCGGAGACCAGCTTTAAAATTTCAAGGGTCCGCACCATTACCGCTTCCGGAAGAAAGGCCTTCATCAGCTTTTGAAACTGGCGTGAAAGAGTCTCTTTCTGAAGAAGAATATAAATGGCAAAGACCAGGGCAATGACAAAGGTTGTCACTCCGTTTATAATGGACATGGCGGCTGATACCGTGGAGGAAAGCACTGATCCCGCTCCGGTGGATAAAAATCCGACCACTCCTTCCAAAAAGGCTTTCCAGTCGATCTGGATGCTGTTAATATAGTCAGCGATCTCCGGATTCTGGGCAAACAGCCTTTCCGCTTCCTCCTTCACACTTGCAAGAAAAGTCGGAATGCTGTTTTGCAGACTTAAAATCGTCTCAAAAAGCTGGGGCATCACCACAAAGATGACAAGCAGCAGAACCCCTACCACAAACACCAGGGTAAGGCAAAGGCTAAATGGCCTGCGGAGCCTGCTCTCTTCCTTTACCGGCAGCATCTTTTCAATTCTGCGCATGGGTACATTGAGGATAAAGGCCATGACCCCTCCCAAAAGAAAGGGCGAGACAAACCCTATAAGCCTCATGGCCAGGGCAAACAGGCTTCTGTAATTCCAGCCTGCCACCACCACGATTACGGCAAATACAATGAGTCCCCGTATTTTTTTTATTGTACTGTCATTGAATTCCATCATTCTCTCCTTTTATAACTCTTCCAAAAAAGCTTTTTTGATCTCTTCCTCAAAAGCCTGAAAAGTTCCCTGAGCCATCAGGGCACTTCCCCCTCCCCGGCCGTTTAATCTTCCATTTAATGCTTTGCTCAATGCCCTCATGTCCTTTTGGCTGCTTCCAAGCGCATACTGAAAGGCTCTCTCATCTCCGGAACATGCCAAAACCACGCTTCCTTTCTTTCCTTCATACAGCATGGTACAAAACTGTCTCAGCTGTACCGGTGACAAATCACGGTCAAATACCAAGAGAGGCTCATCCATTTGTGGATAATCTGCGGCCTTTCTCTCAAGAAGCTCTTTGGAAAGCTGGCTGATCCTTCCTTCCTTTTTAAACCCTTCCTCTTTTAACCTGCCAACCGCTTCCAGAACGCCATCCGGTTTTGCCGATAACAGGACAGAAATGCCGGACACTGCCTTTTGTTTTTTGTGGTAATCCTCAAAAGCCATCCGTCCGCATACCATAGTCACCCTGACACCGCCTTTATAATGAATCATCCCCGTCACCTTCAGAATGCCGATTTCTCCTGAGGTCATTACATGAGTACCGCAGCAGGCACATACATCTCCTCCCGGAAATTCGATCAGCCGTACTTGTCCGGTTAATTCCTTTTTGCTCCGGTAATCTATATTGGAAAGTTCCTCCTTTGACGGATAAGATTCCAGGACCGGAATATCCCGCCAGATGAGCTCATTCACTTCCATCTCTGCCGCTTCTATCTGTTCCAGAGTCAGAGGGCCGTTAAAATCCACAGTCACCTCATCCTTTCCCATATGAAACCCTACATTATCAAGACCATAATGCTTATGTACGATACCCGATAATAAATGTTCTCCGGAATGATTCTGCATATGGCCGAATCTTCTCTCCCAGTCTATGGCCCCGGTTACCTGGCTGCCCGCTTTCAGAGGCTTATCCGTAATATGGACAATGCCTTCCGGCTTTTCCCTTACGTCAAGGACTGCTGCCTCTCCCAGGCTTCCCATATCAGCCGGCTGGCCTCCGCCCTCCGGATAAAAGGCTGTCCGGTCTAAAAGCACCTGAAAAAAACCGTCCTTTCCCTGGACGCAATCCAGCACTTCCCCTTCAAAGTTTTTTACATATGGTCTGTTATAATATAATTTATCCATCTTTTGCTCCTCATTTCTCTGTTGTTCTAATTATACACAACATTTGGATAAGTTCAATCACATCAAATCTAAAAATTTTGAGAAAAATGTGGAAACAGTGGCAAGCTGGCATTCATACACTTACAGTGTAAACAAATTATTTGGAGGAACCTATATGAGTGATCTGGCAGCAACTAACTGTGGATGCGGATGCGATTGCAACAGCGGAGGATGCAACAGCGGTGGTTTCAATCTTATTTGGCTGATTCTTATCCTGTGCTTCTGTGGTGGCGGTAGCGGCGGTTGCGGCAACAGTTGCGGTAACAGTTGCGGCGGTTGCGGAAATGATGGTGGCAGTTGGATTTGGATCATCATTCTTCTGTGCTGCTGTGGCGGCGGCGGCTTCGGTGGCGGAAATAACTTCTGCTGCTAAGCAAAACATAAAACAGGGCCCGATCTTCTTCACAGATCGGGCCCTGTTTTCATTTATGAACGGCTCTGGCCGCTACCCTTTCCGGACGTTGGAAAAGGGTTCTGGCCGTTTCCGCCCTTTAAAGAGTTTCTATTCTGCTTTCTTTTCATACATTCTTCATCAATTTCATATACTGCATTTCCATCTATGATCAATCTGCTTTCCATATCTAAATCACTCTCCTGTAATACTAATATATGCAGACGCATATATTGTCAACAAGAAAAGTAAGGAATCTCATGCCATGAACAATGAAGAAAATGTCCGCGCCAATGATCTGGACTCCCTTATCGGTGATAATCATCTTCAGATGATGAAGGCCGCCCTGCCTTATATGAGTGTTTCCCAACAGCGCTTTATCTCCTACTTCGTAAAAATAAACGAGCTGCAGCGCACCATCAATCTGTTTGAAGAGGGAGAAGTGGCGACCATGGGAATCTGCTCCGCAGGAGAGAGAAGCCAGTCCGACTCCCCCATTGATATGCTTAACACCATAAAGCCCTTTGCCAATCCGGCAGAACAGGATCTCATCGACCTTGTTATCAACTTCTTCCAGGGCTTTAGGCTGGCCGGTTCTTTCCCTGACCCCGTTCCCAGCTCCACCATTCCTGTCCAGGCTCAGGCCCAGTCCCAGGCCCAGTCCCAAACCCAAACCCAGTCCGAAGGACCCGGCAGGCCTGCCAATAACCAAAGACAAAATAACAATCCCTTTGGACGGATGTCTTTTGACCAGCTAAAGAACTTCATGCCTCCGGATCAACAGTCCAAATTGGAAACCATGCAGCTTATGATGTCCGCCATGCAGCAGATGAATTAATCTTTGTTCCTACCTTGATTCCCTTTACATATCCCCATAGAAAGGAAAGACAGTAATCTATGAACGCAAACTGGAAACAAGACCCCAGACTAAAAAACATGAATCCGCAAAAGCTATCCATGCTGAATGAATTTGCAAAACGAGTGGAAACCACCCCAAAAGACCAGCTTCTTCCAACGCTTTTAAGCTTAAATGCGGAAGCGAGCCAGAAAGGCATTCAGTTTAATGACCAGGAAACAGATCTTCTCATCTCCATCATGAGCGCCAACATGGATCAAAATGAGCGGAAACGGATCGATACCTTTCGGATGCTCTCTAAAAACTTCATGAAACGCAATACAAAATGAGAACCTGACAAACTGCACCCTTTGTCATGGACTGCAAAAAAGAGAGAGCCGATGGTTATGATATAATAAGAATAAAGTGCGTTTCCAGACATGGAACCGCACTTTATTCTTGTCAGTATGGAATCTTAAAAACAGGCCTTTAATTGCCAAGGAAAATCTCCATGTTTTCATCCTTTACTCCCAATATGTTTGTAAAGAAAGCTGCACCGATCACTGCCGCCAGATAGCTCAATAAGTATGCACCTGGTTTGGTATTAACCAATGCACCCAGCAGCCCCGATACATTCATGGCAATGGCTCCTTGTCCTGGGAAAAGGCCTAATACAAAGCCGCCACATGCACCGCCAAGATTTGCAGCAATAAATGGCCGCCACAAAGGAATTGAAATACCATAAATCATTGGCTCAGATATACCAAGCAGCTGTGTCGGTAAATTACCAATTACCGCAGCACGCAGTTTTTTATATTTTTCTTGTTTGCGATATTTAATAAGTAATCCTAAAGCAACACCAGCCAGTCCTGCCCCGGCAAGTGAAAGGAATCCTTGCAGGGATGTGTAACCAACTTCCTGTAATAAAGTGGTTTGGATCGGAGTAACAATGTGATGGATTCCCAAAGCAACCAGCGGCAGGAATGTTCCGGAGATAATTGCACCTCCGACTGCTCCCGCGTTGTAAACAAGCCAGATAACAACGTTGGCAAGTGCATTTGCAATCATACCGCTGATTGGCTGAATCACAAACAGTACAGCAATACCGGTGAGCAAGATTGAACATAATGCCGGAAAATGTACCTGCAAGACATTCGGAATAACTTTTCTGAATTTTCTTTCAAGTATTGCAACTAAGAAACCGCCAAGCAAGGCTGCAAGGGTTCCACCCATACCACTTTTAAATTCTAAGTTAAAGATGCTCATTGATACACCATTTAAAAGGCCCACATTCGTTACAATTGCTCCAATTGCCATACCGACAAAGGGATTGCCTCCCATTGTTTTAGCCGCTTGTGACGCAACAGCAATATTCATAATCGAAAAGAAAGATCCTGCAATAACGCTTAATGCCGCCATAAATACAGACCCCCCATCAGCGATTGCAGCAGGGTTGAAGAAATCCACTTTAAAATATATGAAAATATATTGAAAAATTCTCAACAATCCATAAAGCAGACCTGTTCCGGCCAATGCAGGTATCATCGGTGTAAACACCTGAGAAATCATCGTGAATATTTCGCTTCGGTTCTTTTTCTTTTCTCTGAAAATATCTGCTTTATTAACAACAGCCTGTTTCTGCGCGCGGGCATCCATCATTTTTTGAACTTCACCCCGGACATATTCAGCATTTCCCGGACCAAGAATAACTTGTGGGTTGTAATTTTTCCCTGCTACACCAAGTACGCCGGGAATCTCTTTGAGCCTTTCTTTGTCGATCTTATCTTTGTCAAAAACTACAACTCTAAAACGTGTCATACAATTACTGATACGTTCAATATTGTCAATTCCACCTATTGCCTCAATAATTTGTTCAATAATATTTTGTTCAATCATATGATTCTCCCTTCCTGCTGCAATTGTCAATCTCTCCTGTTTTTGCCGCTTTCACGTAATCGGAGCCTTGCAGACCAAGCTTCCATTGAATAAATTCCCTTAACTTAAATGTCATATCATGTAAATCATTACGATTTGATTTCAGTGACGTATATACTTTAAAATCATCTCTGTACACAATCTGATGGATCCCGCCTGTCACTTTATCTTTCATATCTTCATTATGGTCTGCAATGTTAACCAGCGCTCTTACAATATGTGCAACGTATTGGAAATGATAATCCTGGCGGCTTCCTATAAATTTATCAAATTCCATTTCATCGTCAATAAAAGACTCATGCTCCTGCAGTAAACGGTACAAAACAGAATAGCTCTCTTTTTGATGCAATCGTCCAAGACAATATACCGCACTCAAACCTCTCAGCATATTATATGACTTACTTGTCATCGGCTTATAAGAGTCACGTTTTTTCGCAGCCTGAACTAAAATGTCATGACCGGTGTTATCATCTAAAAGAGCAAGAACAATCCCGCTGTTCACCCTCATATTCTGGTTATTTGACTGCAGTCCCTCTTTCAGCAATCTGGTTTTTCTTCCTCTATACGCTGCCAGCATGGCAAATCCAGGCCTATCTGATTTCATCGCTTTTACAATTTCTGAATCTGTTTCCGGAAACCACATAGGCGTATTTATATCCGGAGGCGGGTTATCCTTCAATCCGTAATTGTTTTCTTCATTGAGGCAGCCGTCTTTTTCCAGCAGCGATTTAATTTGGCTGTATTTGACATCTGCCAATTTCAAATCATTTCTTAAAGCAGAATCAATAACAATAGCGCTGGCTTCGCCTGACTTCTGACAATCACGCATCATTCGCGTATGGGATGCGATATCATGATCCAATGACATCATTCTTCCAATCGCCATAATATTCTCAATCCCCTTTGGTATCATTACTTCTTTCTCAATGGGAACGGATATCAAGGCTGACCACATGCTCAGTCCAACAACCCAATCACAAAGCTGTTCGCTTTCAAATGCCATCTCTTTTGTATGATTGTCGAAATTAGCACTTGAATAATATAACGGTTCTTTGGAAATATACCCATCGACGATTTCCTTCATGGTAATTTTCTTTAATCCATCGATGGAAAAACCTTCGCGGATTCCAATGATCGGAGACATTCCCAATGTGAATTGGTGTTCTTGCGGATTGGAATATACTGAATTATTTGTGGAATCAATTACAGATTTTGAGTACTCTTCCGGATTCTCCTGCTTCATAGTTCCGGCATCAATGTTATTGAATTCTATCCGATCCGCAAGAAAATCATAATACAGCCTTACATTTGAGAAAGGCTGGCACAACCCATCAAACTCCCGGCCCTTATGTAATGTCAAACCGGCTATCCTGCATAACGAAGCGTCTGCTGTTGCATCAATAAATACTTTTGCTTCTACATTGACCTTTTTTTTGCACGTCAAATACTGAATTCCTTCTATCCTTTGATCCTGTTTGTATACACTCACAACAACAGCATTAAATTCTATGTTTGCCCCATACTGTTCAAGAAGCTTATCATACACTACACGGCGAATCATTGGCTGAGAGCCAAATGCTTTGGATACCTGGTACTTATCCTGCATTTTTTCCACCATTGCATCAAACTTTTCGTATATTCCACCAATGGACCCCCGATAGTACTGAAACATGGTGCTTGAATAAATGCCGCCCATAAAGCTCTTTTTTTCAATTACGAGCACTTTGTGTCCCAAGCTCGCAAGCTTGACAGCCGCAATACTTCCGGCAGTTCCTGCGCCAACTACAATCACGTCAAATTTATCAACGTATATTACCTCGTTCAATTCTATCATTTTGGATTCTCCATCCGCCAGCCAATTCAGCGTCCGCATCACAGATCCCTCCATAGTTCGACACCCTTGTCCATTGCTTCAAACACATTTTGTGTAAGACTTGAGCAAGCATAAATGATATTACCTGTTCTTTCCGCCTCATACTTTCCACGAATGCATGGCGTTTCTGCAATCATCAATAACTCATCTTCACTTTTCATTGGTTTTTCAAAATGAGCAAGGACCTGTCTCCTGTTATCTTTCATACTTGCGGTTTTCACAGGGATCTCCAGGCAGTATACGCCATTCCCAAGATCATAATGGCTTCCATCACGGCAAACCACTGGATCACTTCCTTTGCTTCTTACTAATGAACAACACGACATTTCATGTGGGAGTTTAAGATTATCAGCAGTCGTATCAATAAAATAGTCAGATTCAAAGGTCATCACCTGATCCCGGCAAAACGCTTCCACCGCTAATCCATGGGATTTTTGCACTTTTTCCATAACCGTGCAGTCCAAAAGAATATTTATATTCATTTCTTTTACAAAATTCCCTATAACCGGCATGATTTCACTTATAATCAACAGATCCTCATAATACATATGCTTGTTTTTTATAATACTTTGATACAATTTTTTCGTTGCTGCTTCTTTCATTTGGTAATTGCCCAAGCGGTCAATTCTAAGGCTCGTGTAATAGTCACTTCCCAGGACATTGCCCCGTTCAACAATTAACGTATTGTTTGGATCACAAGATGCCACAGCCAGTCCAAGGAAAGTGGCACCACTCACAATCGTCCGGTACTTTTTCAACGTTTCCACCTCAATTCTTCGTATTCCTTCTGATAAAAGTATTGATATGAATTGCTAAATACATGATTTCAGCTTCTTCAACACTTACATCAAACGTATTCTCAATATAGTTCCTGATCTCCAATGAAATGCGGTATGCCTCCTCATACTCTTTCTTGATTACTTCCAGAATGCTTGAGTTATCCACCTGTAATCTTTCGTTTTTTATTAAACGCATTGAAAAAAATTTAAGGTGAGTCATGAATCTTTCATAGCTGATTGAATCAGTATCAAATTCAATATTCAAATTTTTACGTACTATGTTTAAGGATTGGTTGATAATTTTGGTCATAAAATCAGTATTGTTAAAGTAATTATCATCAAGTTGTGCATTCAAAATGTGCATGGCAATAAAAGATGCTTCATCATTTGGCAATTGTATATTCAGCGCGCTGTTAATAATTCCTACAGCTCTTTCACCGATATGATATTCAATCGTATAGAAACGCTTAATTTCATTGTGAAGTTTATTCTCAAACATTTGATTGTTATGATATCTTTCCACAGCAAAATTAACGTGATCCAGCAAGGAAAAATAAACACTTGCAGGCAATTCCCTTCCCATTGTAGATTCAGCATCTTCAACAATCTTGTTAACAACCTGGATATTGGAAAAATCAACATCCGATAACAGTGAAAGCAAATCATTCTCATACTGTTTATCGGTTAATATATAGATCTTTTCAATTGCATGATCCAGAATATCATCACCAACTTTTTTCTGGAAACCAAGAGCCTTTCCAAGTAATAAAACTTCCTGCCCCCGCTCATTCATTGAGCGCACTATATTATTATTAATTACTTTCGTTATCTTCATATAGCTCCTTTCTTTTTTTCTTCTGACCTCAATATTACCAATCCAAATGCTTGTATGATATATACAAAAAAAAAGCAGACAACATCATACAAGATAGATGTGGCCTACTTAAAGTAACAACTCTTGAGTAAAAGATAGCATAGAATTTGTAAAATGTCAACAATTTTTTTCTAACCGAAATTTCCTTTTATAGATTCCACACTTAGCAATCATTGAGAATTTCCTTGGTTCCTGAAGCTGTATAAGGGCACTATAAGCCATATTTCTATGGCCTATAATGCCCTCACATTTCATACTAATAGAATTAAGGTTTACTCCATTGACGGTTTTACCTGCACACGATGTTTATAATTCTTCCGGGAACATAGATTTCCTTAACAATGGGTCCTGTTATCTTATCCGGGATCAAAGCCTTGCCGGCCTCAATGGCCTCTTCCTTTGATACGCCTACAGGAAGCTTCACCACTGCTCTGGTCTTTCCGTTAACCTGGACCGCGACCTCAATTTCGTCTTCCTTCATGGCCTCTTCATCACATTCCGGCCACTGTGCATGGAATACGGAAGTCGTGCCGCCAAGCCGAAGCCACAGTTCCTCACCGATATGAGGTGCAAAGGGTGCAACCAGAACCACAAAAGCCTTTAACGTCTCTTTGTCAATTCCTCCGGTCTTCCCAGCCAACTCGATCAATTTATTGTTGTATTCCATGAATCCGGAAATAACCGTATTTAAATTAAACTGGCTGAAACGCTGTTCAATATCAAAGATCAGCTTGTTGCGAAGGCGGAGCATTTCCCTGGTAGGCTCCACATTCTTACCGCTGCTTTCCGTCACC
Organism: Lacrimispora indolis DSM 755; assembly: GCF_000526995.1. Classification (NCBI taxonomy): domain Bacteria; kingdom Bacillati; phylum Bacillota; class Clostridia; order Lachnospirales; family Lachnospiraceae; genus Lacrimispora; species Lacrimispora indolis. Next base: position 5,599,698 of record NZ_AZUI01000001.1, read on the forward strand.
AGTTTCCAGAACCGGTTTAAGAAACGGCTGACGCCTTCAATTCCCCTGTCATCCCACTCTGCATCAAGCTCCGGCGGTCCTACGAAAAGCTCATACATACGAAGGGCATCACAGCCATAGTCACGAACCAGATCATCAGGAGATACCACATTTCCCTTTGACTTGCTCATCTTGATTCCGTTCTTTCCGTTTATCATACCCTGGTTGAACAGCTTGGTAAAGGGCTCATCAAAATCCACCACACCGATGTCGTTTAAAAATTTGGTGTAGAAACGGGAATACAGAAGATGAAGCACGGCATGCTCCACGCCGCCGATGTACATATCCACCGGAAGGTATTTCTTTGCTTTCTCTTTGGATACCAGTTCCTTATCATTGTGACTGTCCACGTAACGGAGGAAGTACCAGGAAGAACCTGCCCACTGAGGCATGGTGTTGGTCTCTCTCTTAGCCGGAGCACCGCACACCGGACATGTGGTGTTCACCCATTCGTCAATGGCTGCCAGCGGAGATTCTCCTGTGCCGGTTGGCTGATAGCTTTCCACCTCCGGAAGGGTGAGCGGAAGCTGATCTTCCGGAACCGGGACATTGCCGCAATGAGGACAGTGAATAATGGGAATCGGCTCTCCCCAGTAGCGCTGTCTGGAAAATACCCAGTCGCGGAGCTTAAAGTTTACGGTCTTCTTTCCCAGTCCCCGCTCCTCGATCATGACTGGAGCTTCTTTTTTAAGGACAGAGGACTCCATGCCATTCCACTCACGGGAATTGATCATGGTTCCATTGGCCTCGGTGTAAGCTTCGATCATGTTTTCGATTTCTTTGCCATCCTTTGAGATGACCTGAACAATGGGAATATCAAACTTCTTTGCAAACTCAAAATCCCTGTCATCGTGAGCCGGTACGCACATAATGGCACCGGTTCCGTAGTCGGCAAGGACATAATCGGAGAGCCAGATGGGGACCTTGGCACCGCTTAAAGGATTCACAGCATAGCTGCCAGTAAAAACGCCGGTCTTTTCTTTATCCTGAAGGCGGTCCACATTTGACTTCATGGAAGCGTCGTAAATATATTTCTCAACCGCTTCCTTATTCTCCGGGGAAGCAAGGCCGGCGGCAAGAGCATGCTCAGGCGCCAGCACCATAAAGGTGGCTCCGTATAAGGTATCAGGTCTGGTGGTATAAACTGTAATACTTTCCTCTTTTCCGTCCACCTTAAAATCAACCTCGGCTCCATAGGATTTTCCGATCCACTCCGTCTGCATCTTCTTGACCTTTTCCGGCCAGTCAAGCTTATCCAGATCATCTAACAGGCGGTCTGCATAAGCGGTGATTTTTAACATCCACTGTCTTAAGTTCTTTTTTGTGACTCCGGTTCCGCATCGCTCACAGCAGCCGTTTACCACTTCTTCGTTTGCAAGTCCTGTCTTGCAGGATGGGCACCAGTTAATGGGGAATTCCTTCTCATAAGCCAGGCCTTTTTTAAACATCTGGACAAAAATCCACTGGGTCCATTTATAAAATCCGGGATCAGTGGTGTTGACCTCCATATCCCAATCATAGACAGCTGCGATCTCATTGATCTGGCGTTTGATATTCATGACGTTTTCTGCCGTGGATTTCGCCGGATGGACTCCCATCTTGATGGCATAATTCTCTGCAGGCAGGCCAAAAGCATCCCAGCCCATAGGATGAATCACGTAATGTCCCTTTAAAATCTGATAACGGCTCCACACATCGGAAATTACATAGCCTCTCCAATGGCCTACATGAAGACCGCTTCCTGACGGATATGGGAACATATCCAGACAGTAATATTTCTGTTTCTTTCCGTCATCAACATTGATGGGGTTCTTTGCCCAGTTTTCACGCCACTTTTTCTCAATGGCGGTATGGTTGTATGATGCTGCCATAACAAAATTTCCTCCTTCTCGCACACGCTTTTTGTGCATATAGGTATACCCGTAGGGTGCTTCCTCCTTTTACGAAAGGGATTTTCCCTGTTTTAAATGTCCGCGGATAAAATAATGACCTTAAGAGTAAATAAAAAATGCGCCTCCGGCCGTTCATAAGGCCATAGAGACGCAGGATCTGCCGCGTGGTACCACTCTATTTCATACGATGTCCGTATGCTCTCACTGGATATGATCATCATATCCGCCCGCTGTAACGGTCGGGACACCGGCAATGCCTACGCAGAAAGCATGGCTTCCTTCAGCACGCTACTCAAAGGCCAGTTCAGCCGTCATCCACAACCGGCTTCCACCACCCGCCGGCTCTCTGCATGTTTCAGACAGCTTACTACTCCTAATCAAAGTATTTTTGCTAACTACAAATGTAACATAATTGACGAAATGTGTCAACCGCATTTTATGAAATCCCAGGACACTCCGCAAATATGTGCCGGAGGGCTCCGTAAATACTGTCCATTCCACCCTTCCGATTAAGCAGAAGAAACGACAAAGGTTACAGCCGAAAGAAGGAAAAACAGGATCATTCCAAGGTTTACAAACAGCGTTTTAAAGGAACCTTTGCCCCAGGTTTCCATAAGCCCCGGATGAAACACCAGCTTTCTCCGGCTGATAAAAAGCAAAATGATTCCTGCAAAAACTGCCCCAAGCATGAATATGGAGTAGCCCACAGCAAGCAGTGGATTATCTCCAATGTGAAGGGCCGCAATGGAGCCGAGAAAATTGATTATCATGTGAAAAATTATGGTATAACGAAGCTTTCCCGTCTGAATATAAATATAGGCAAACACAAGACCAATGCCAAAGGCATAGAAGAACTGGTAGAAATTTCCGTGGCTTAAACCAAAGACAACACTGGATACCAGGATCGCCGCCTTATCTCCATACAGCCGGATCCGGTCGACCAGGACCTTGCGAAACAGGATCTCCTCAAAAACAGGGGCCATTATCACCATTGTGACAAAAATCGCCCAGGTACTCAAATCCTTTATCACTTCCTCTACCGGATTAATCATAGGCCTTCCCAAAAGGGCGCTGACAAGGCTCATAAGAGCCTGACCAATAAGATTCCCCAAAAACAGGGCACTCATACAGATCAAAAATCCGGAAACAAGCATTCCTGCCCCGGCCTTTTTCCCTCTGGGCCTGCATAAAACCGGCATATCCTTCACAATGAGATAGACGATAATTCCCCCGACAACGTAATTAGCCAGAGAAACAACCACCATATACCAGTTCCCAAAGGTTATTTCCATTCCGAACCGGGACAGGGCAAGGGCGATGACTCCCACCTCAAGCTGTATAATAATCGTCACAAGAAGGAATGCTCCATATCCGATTCCCACTCTTGAAAACGCTTTCCATGCACTTCTTCTGTCTTCCACTATTTTCATACCTCCTGCCAGTTGGTATCAGTTTATCACAGATCAGAGAAAAGCGCAATTATTCCACGATGGGCAGCCTGCAAAGCCTGATTTAACCAAAGAGGCGGAATTGAGGTTACAGTCCTTATTGACTCTTCATCCTGGCACAATGCCCGTTAAAAAAAGAAAACAGCCGGTTCATGGCGGGAACAGAATCAATTAAGTTTTCAGGATGCCATTGAATCCCCATAATAAGCCCCTCTTTATCCTCCAAAGCCTCTATCACTCCATCGGATGCATAAGCAGATGCCTTAAGCCCGCGTCCCAGCTTTTTCACTGCCTGATGGTGCATGGAGTTGGTTTCCAGCGTTCCTGCCCCCAGTACGGAGGCAAGCCTTGTTTCTTCTAAAACCTCCACGCGATGGGTCAGATAGCTTCTTTTCCGTTTCTGCATATGCTGCAGGCTTTCTTTCTCCCGCAGAGAAATATCCTGATAAAGGCTTCCTCCCATAAGAACATTTAAGAACTGATGCCCTTTGCATATCCCAAGCATGGGAATGCTCCGGGTTATGGCATACTGCCCCGCCCGAAAAAGAGCTTCGTCGATTTCCGGCCGGATTTCCCCCAAAACAGGCAGAGGTTCCTCCCCATAATACCATGGGTGAATATCTTCCCCTCCGGGAAACAGCAGGCCGTCGCAAAATGCCATTGCCTCTTCCGGTCCGGCCAGAATCCCGGTTGCCGGTATGACAACCGGAATGCCTCCGTTTCTGAGTACTGCTTCCACGTAGGCGGTATTGGCATAAACCCGTTCCATGCTGTTGAATATTCCCACTTCTGTCATAAATGTATTGCCCATAATACCGATCACAGGTTTTTTCAAGTCACCACTCCTTTTATGGTTTTACAGCAGATCCTGGCGGCAGATATGGCGGATCGCAGAAAGATCCAGCCTTCGGATCACTTCGGCTGCCAACTGGCAGGCCGCTTCCAAATCCGCTTTTGCACAGAAATTATAATGGGAATGAACGTATCTGGTGGGGACGCCAAGCACTAGTACCGGAACCGCCTTCCCCGTCAGACTGAGTTTTCCTGCATTGGTGCTTCCTCCCCTGCGGACAGCTTCCTGGTATTTGATTCCCAGGCTTTGGGCTGTTTCTATGGCATACTCCACAAAGGCAGGATTGGAAATATAGCTCTTATCCATTCGGCGGATCTGCACGCCTCCCTTCATTTTCCCCTGAGTGACAGCCGCATCAAAGAAGAAATCATCCGAGGGAGAGCCCTCAAAAACAATGGCCAGATCCGGCTTTACAATCTGGCTTGTGACAGTGGCTCCCCTCATTCCCACTTCCTCCTGGGAGGCGAAGGCTCCTACGACATTCACAAAAAGATCCTTTCTCTCCTCATATAACTTGTTCATGGTTTCAATAATGCAAGCACAGCCGGCCCGGTTGTCAAAAGCTTTACCAAAGCAGATCCCATGGTCCTTGTCGTAAGAAAAGGACACATCGGGAACCATGGGATCACCCACAGATATGCCAAAATCCTCTTCCGCCTCTTTCCGGCTGCAGGCTCCTATGTCCACATATATACTTTCTATGTCAAGGCTCTGGGAACTGCGTTCCTCGTCGTTCATGAAATGAACGGGCTTTGAGGTGATAATGCCCTTTATAAGCCTTCCGTCCCTGGTCTTCACAAGCACGGAATGAGCCGGGACATTGGTAAGATGGAATCCTCCCAGCATCAGGATCCCCAGACAGCCGTTGCTGTGTATGCATTGCACCATAAAACCGCATTCATCCAGATGAGCATCCAGCTGAATCACTGGCTTTCCTGACTCCGCCTCAGGCATGCAGGCATACAAATTGTTCATCGCGTCGTTTTCAACCTGATATCTGCCTAAATACCCTGCCGCCGTCCGCACCACATCTTCTTCAAAGCCGCTTGGACCAAAGGCATTTGACAGTCTGCCTAACATTTCCATATCCATAATTATTTTCTCCTCTTAACTCTGTTATCATTTTTTACCGGTTTTATCATCATATAAATGGCAGTAAACGTAATGATCCTCATCCGCCTGATACCGGTCCGGCGCTTTCATGCTGCAGATACTCATGCACTTTGGACAACGGGTATGAAATTTGCAGCCGTCAGGCGGATTTAAAGCGGAGGGAATGCTCCCTTCCAGAATGATACGTTCCCGTTTCACTTCCGGATCAGGAACCGGTACTGCCGATAAAAGCGCCTGTGTATAGGGATGGAGGGGATGTTTATAAAGCTTCTCTTTGACTCCTGCCTCCACGAAATTTCCAAGATACATGACCCCTACCCGATCACTGATGTGTTCCACTACATTTAAGTCATGGGCCACAAAAATATAAGTAAGGGAAAATTCCTTTTTTAACTGGTTTAATAAGTTTAACACCTGAGCCTGGATTGATACATCCAGGGCTGATACCGGCTCATCAGCGATGATAAGCCTGGGTTCTACCGCCAGGGCCCTTGCGATGCCGATCCTCTGCCGCTGTCCGCCGGAAAACTCATGGGGATACCGGTTTGCATGGTAATCATCCAGCCCTACCTTCCGCAAAAGGCCCAGGACCCTATCCTTCCGCTCTTCCTTTGACGACGTCAGCCCGTGAATGACCAGAGGCTCCGCAATGATATCAAACACCGACATCCTTGGATTCAATGAGGCATAAGGATCCTGAAATACCATCTGGACCTTTTTACGCACCGGACGCATCTGCCTGCTGTTATAGCCGGAAATATTTTCTCCGTCAAGAATAATCTCACCGGAGGTCGGTTCTTCCAGCATGCAGATCCCTCTCCCCAGAGTGGACTTTCCGCAGCCGGATTCTCCCACGATGCCGAATACCTCCCCCGTTTTTGCCTCAAAGGAAACTCCATCCACAGCCTTTACATACTCGGTTTTTCCGAATTTGCGGCCGGAAACGGGATAATAAATCTTCATATCCTTAACAGTTAAGAGGTTTTCCGTCATTTGTCCTCACCACCCTTCCCTTCACAAAGCCAGCAGCGGCTCACATGGCCTCCGCCCATTAAAAAAAATCCCGGTTCCTCTTTCCTGCACCTGTCAAAGGCCTGGGAACACCGCGGCGCAAACTTGCACCCCTCAGGCATGAACCTGGGATTTGGAACATTGCCGGGGATGGATTCCAGCTCGTCAACCGAAACCCCCAGCTTTGGTATGGAAGCCAGAAGCCCTCTGGTATATGGATGGGCAGGTGCTGCAAAAATTGATCTTACATCCCCCTTTTCCACCACCCGTCCGCAGTACATGACCGCCACTTCGTCACAGGTCTCCGCCACCACGCCTAAATCATGGGTAATAAACAGGATAGAGGTTCCGGTTTCCTTTTTTAAGTTGTTCATCAGATCCAGAATCTGGGCCTGTATCGTTACATCAAGAGCTGTGGTGGGTTCATCGGCAATCAGCACCTGAGGCTTGCAGACGAGAGCCATAGCAATCATGACCCGTTGGCGCTGCCCTCCGGAAAGCTGGAACGGATATTCCTTCATCATCCGCTCTACTCTTGGAACACCGGTCGTACGAAGCATATCCTCTGCCTTTTTATAAGCCTCCTTCCTGGAAATATTCTCATGCTGAAGCACGCATTCCGTCAACTGTCTTCCGATTTTCATAACCGGATTTAGGCTGGTCATTGGCTCCTGGAAGATCATGGAGATCTTGCCTCCTCTTAATTTCCTTCTTTCTTCTTCTTTGATCCGTACGATATCCCTGCCGTCGAGAATGATATCTCCTCCAACAATCCGGCCTCTGGTTCCCATTAATAAGCCCATGACAGACAGAGCGGTAACGCTTTTACCGCTTCCAGATTCACCTACGATCCCTAAGGTAGCACCTTCCTTCAGTTCAATGTCTACGCCATCCACGGATTTTATGATTCCGCTGTCAATATAAAAGTAAGTATGAAGATTCTTAATTTCAAGTATGTTTCTCTTTTCTTCCATATGGTTACCGCCTCCTTATTAATCCGTAAGCTTGGGGTCCAGGGCATCACGCAGACCGTCACCGAGAATGTTAAAGCTCAGGACCGTAAGAAAGATGGCAAGGCCGGGAAACAGAGTCGTGTGGACACTGGTCATCATATAGGTTCTTCCATTGGACAGAAGCAAGCCCCACTCGGGCGTGGGCGGCTGGGCTCCCATGCCCAGAAAGCTTAAGCTGGAGGCTGTCAGAATGGAGGAACCAATGGACATGGTATACTGCACGATAATGTCCGGCACCGCTCCCGGCAGAATATGCTTGAACAGGATCCTGGCATCCGAAGCCCCCAGATTTCTGGCCGCATGGACAAACACCATATTTTTAAGAGACAGCGTCCTTCCTCTTACAAGCCTTGCAAAAGTGGGAGTGGAAAATACCGCCACAGCAATGACCACATTATACAGGCCGCTGCCAAGAATTGCCACAATGGCAATCGCCAGAATGATCCCGGGAAATGCAAACAGGGTATCGCAAACCCTCATGATTACGGAATCAATCATACCGCCGTAATAACCTCCCATAAGGCCTAAAATGGTACCGCACACCGCTCCCGCCGTAACCGCAAGCAGGCCGATGGAAAGTGAGATCCTGGCTCCGCATAAAATCCTGGAAAACAGATCTCTGCCAAATTCATCGGTTCCGAAAAAGTGAGCCGGGCCGGGCCCCTCAAGAATGGAAGAATAATCATATTCATTGATGCCGTAAGGCGCCAGAACCGGTCCCACCAGAGCGAGTATTGCCAGGAACAGCACAAATACCAGCGCCGTAACCGCATTTTTCTGCCTTCTGAACTTTCGCACCATCTCAGATACAGGAGTTTTTATATCTGATCCTTTTTTTATTTCCTTTTTTTCAGCCATACGATGGAACCTCCCTTAACCAAGCTTGATTTCCGGGTTGAGGATTGCATAAAGGATATCTACAACCAGGTTGATGATGATAAACTGCAAAGAAAAAATAAGGATCAGTGACTGAATGGCCGGATAATCCCGGTAGTTGACCGATTCAATGAGAAGGGATCCAAGACCCGGATAAGCGAATACCGCTTCCGTAACCACAGATCCTCCAAGAAGATAACCAAACTGAAGCCCCACCACCGTAACCACTGATATCATGGAATTGCGAAAGGCATGTCTCCAGGTTACGGCCTTTTCCTTAAGTCCCTTTGCCCTGGCTGTCCGTATATAATCCTCTTTCAGAACCTCTATGACAGAGGATCTTGTGAACCTTGCGATCACTGCCGCTATGCTGATGCCCAAGGTGATGGAGGGAAGGACCAGATTCTTAAACTTTCCTGCTCCTGTTGTGGGAAACCAGCGGAGCTTTACGGCAAATATCATGATCAGAAGAAATCCCACCCAGAATGCAGGAAGTGAAATACCTGAAACCGCTACGGTCATACCCGTATAGTCCTGCCATTTTCCCCTGTTTTTTCCGGACCATACGCCAAAAAACACACCGGCCAGGGTACTCCAGATAAGACTTGTTGCAGTAAGGACAAGGGTATTCCAATATCTGGCCCCTATTTCAACTGAAACCGGACGTTTGGTACGCAGAGAATTCCCCAGATCCCCTTTTAAAAGTCCTCCGATATACCGGATATACTGAACTGCTATGGGCCTGTCAAGGCCAAGCTGGACCCTGACGGCCTCCACATCCTGCTGGGTGGCCTGCTCCCCCGCCACCAGCCTTGCAGGATCACCGGGAATCATCCTTACAAAGAAAAAAACAAAGGTTATTACAATGATCAGCGTGGGGATCGTTCCCAGCACGCGCCGGTATGTAAACTTGAGCATCCTTCTCATCTCCTATGATTCTATGGGGCAATGCGGCAAAGGTGCCCTGGTAACAAGACACCCCCGCCGCATCAATGATTCCACATCCATTTATTTGGTCATTTTAGCATTCTTCATGTTAATGGCGCCATCGGGATAGATCTTTACTCCTGACAGCTTACTGCCGGTCACCCATGTATTGTAATCCAGCGAAACACATACCAGGGGCACATCCTCCCAGATAATATCCTGCGCTTTTGCATAAGCCTCTCTTCGGACCGAATCATCCGCACTCTGAAGACCTGCCTTTATGCACTCTTCCAATTCCTCATTTTCGTAATAACACATGTTATAGCTCATGGGCGGCTGTGATTCCCTGGCAAGCAAAGGCCTGATTCCCCAGTCAGCATCACCGGTGGAAGGAGACCAGCCGGATAAATAACACTCAACCTCTACCTCTGAGCCCGGGCCGGTAGCCCCCTGAACCTTTTCATTTACAATGGCGCTTTCCATACCGTTCAATTCCAGATTGATGCCGGCCTCAGCCAGCTGCTGCTTGTAAAACTCAGCCTTTTTCTGGTTGGCGGAAGTATTCTGATACATGAGAGTGGTTGTAAAGCCATCGGGATATCCGGCTTCTGCCAGAAGTTCTTTTGCCTTTGCCGGATCATAGGCAAGGGGATCATTTCCCTTGTAATATTGTACTGCCGGACCAATGATAGACGTAGCCGGCGTTCCCAACCCATTCATAACGACCTGGACATAAGCTTCCTTATTGATAGCATAGCTGACTGCCCTGCGCACCCTTACGTCATTGAAGGGAGCTTTTTGGTTGTTCATCATGAAATACCATACCACAATGCCCTCTCCCTGATTTACCGTCACATTGGAGTCTGTCTTCAGCGCCTCAACGCTTTCCGTGGGAGCCGGCCATATGATCTGTGCATCTCCGGACTGGATCATAGCCACACGGGTCGCATCCTCTCCCACGGGTTTAAAGGTAATGGTTTTAAAGCCGGCATCCCGGTCTGCCAGCGCTGTTCCTCCGCTGATATCCGGATCATAACCCCACCAGTCCTTATTCAGCTCCAGCGTCAGGTGATCACCTGCCACCCATTCCACAAATTTATATTGTCCAGTGCCTACGGGAGCCTGGGCGCAAACTTGCGGCCCCGCTTCGATCTGTTTGGGGCTCATGATCACACAGGCCGGATGAGCCAGGTTATTGATAAATGCGCCGAAAGGTGATGTTAAGGTTACCTTAATGGTATAGTCATCGACCTTATCCACATGATCCAGGGTATTGCATAAAAATGTGGTGCGCTTTAGCCCAAGCGTCTTATCGCCCCACTTCGTAAAGTTTGCAATGGCTGCCTCCGCATTCCATGGAGCTCCATCCGTAAAAGAAATTCCCTCCCTCAACGTGATTGTAAACTCGGTGGCATCCTCATTGGCCTCGTAGCCAGTGGCAAGCATGGGATAAATTTTCATTTCATCATCAAAGCCAAACAAGCCGTCCATCATCATACGCTGAATGCCGCCGGAAAGGGTATCACTGGTATCCATAGGATCCATAGTTGTAAAATCAACTCTCACCGCAGCGGTGACGTCCATGTCCTGAGAAACCGAATCTCCCTCTGCCCCGGCCGTAGTCTCCGCAGCTTCGGAAGCAGATGTTCCGCCAGATTCTTTCTGCGTTCCTGATGAAGAACCGCAAGCCGTAAGCAATGTCATTGATGCAGTGAGCATTGCCGCTGTCCACAACGTTAACCATCCTCTTTTCATAGCATTTCCTCCTCATTTTTCTGGTTATACAAAAAGAGCAAGGCAAGCCCCTGAACCGGTAAGCTTCCTTGCTTTTAAGCCATTTTATACGCAGCGTTTCTGATTTGTCAAACAAATCTCCGGCAGCAAATACCTCCTCTCTGTAAAAATTAAGATTCTGAATCTTTTAGGTTGTTTTAAGGGGGCATTATTGATATAATATGCCCAATAACTTTATGAGGAGGTAGGAAAACGATGCTGAAAACGCCCAGATACCATGCTTTGATCGTATGTATAAGCGCCGCCATACGCCTGGAGTTCCAGTCGTATCTTCATTCCATATTGGGTAAATATATCTCTTTTGATACCATTGACCTCTATCAGGTCCATACGCCCTCCCAGATCACTGGATACCAGTGCATTTTATTCTCCAGCGCCTATGTAAAGAGCGCCTTTCCCCTTCAGGTTCCTGAAGATGTGACGCAGCTTATCTGTACCCGGACCTTTAACCATGCGTTTTTAGATCAGATCATCCGGATCCCTCCCGGCGAAAGAGTTTATCTGGTTAATGATGTGGGCGAATCCATTCCAACCCTCATTGAACAGTTTCGGGAGGCAGGAATTACTCAGTATCAGTTTATCCCCTATTATCCGGGCTGCGGCGAAACGGATGAATCCATACAATATGCCGTCACTGTTGGGGAGCCGCAGCTGGTTCCAGCTTATATAAAAAATGTAGTCAATATAGGAAACCGCATCATAGACATCTCGACCATCAATGAATTATGTGTCTGCTTCCACTTACCGGCCAGTCTTTCCAACCAGATCACCCAGGGATACATCAACCGCATCCTGCAGATCACCAAGCTGACCGGAACCTATTACAGCAATTATATTTTTTCCCATCAGCTGCTGCAGGCTGTCATTCAAAACCTTTCCCAGGGGATCTGTCTGATCTCTTCGGAAGGGGAAATCACCATGATGAACCGGCAGTTCTCCCTGGACCTGGAAATTCAGGAATCGAATGCCTGCGGGAAGCAGTTTTCCGACTTACTTCCCGCTAAGTATTCTTCCTTAACTTTCTGCCAGAGCGCGGATTATGAACTGGAAAACAAAAAAGGGAGCATTCTCGGATTAAGCATCCTGGAACTCTCCCTTCCCAACCATTCCCCTCTTTATCTGATCACCAGCAAAAATACCCCTCTGTCTCAGGACGAGGAACGGCGGCTTGCCTTTAAACGGGCTGACAGCCAGGAGGCCCACTTTTTAAACAATGGTTTCTCAAACATCCTGACCGCCACAGTCCAGGTAAAAAACATGCTGGAATATGCCCGGCGCCTGGCTCTCTATGATTTTCCGGTGCTGATCCAGGGAGAAAGCGGAACACAGAAAAAGATGATCGCCGCAGCCATACACAGGGCCTCCAACCGAAGACAGAAGCCCCTTGCAGTTTTCCATTCTTTCTGTGAGCCCCCGGAAAAAGGCACATTAGGCCATCAGCTGACCGGAGTCCTCAATTCCTCAGACAAAGGAACGCTGCTCATCCAACGGGCTGAGCTCCTTTCCCTTGAAATGCAGGATCTTCTCATTGAAGTCCTGCAAAACAGCAGTCAGGAGACCCCTTTTTTTCAGAGCCGCCCTCTTTCCAATTTCCGCATCATTGCCACTGCCGGGCACGACTTATATGAGGATGTTCTAAACGGCGCCTTCCGGGAAGAGCTGTTTTTTCTGCTGAACACAGCCTCCATTGACACCATTCCCCTGCGGGAAAGAAGAAAGGACATCCCTTTACTAATGGAGCACTTCTTTCAAAACCTGTTCCACGATACCAATCTTCGTCTGAAAGATATTATATCCCCAAGCCTGATGGATTTTCTGTTAAGCTATGATTATCCTGGAAATGTTCAGGAGCTCCTAAATCTCACCCGTTTCTTTTTCACCAATTATGCGGCTCATCCCCTGATACTCTCCCAGCTGCCTTCCTACATCAGAAAACGGCTGAAAAAGCCCCTGTCCGGACAGAGTGCTGTTAAAAACTCCATTCTGTCCCTGATTGCCGCCTCACCCCGTATAGGCCGCTCCGGCATAAAGGAAGTGCTTACCCTGCGGGGAACCGTTTTAAGCGAGGGAAAGCTGCGTTCTATTTTAAAGGAGCTTTCCGACGAAGGCCTCATTAAAATCAACCGCACCAGAGGAGGGTGCGAGATCACAGAACTGGGGATGACACTGCTTTAAATGTTATTTCAAACCGGATCCGGGCTATGCATGATATTTCAGTTTTGTATCCACAAGAAAGTCAATGCCCAGCCCAGCCGGTTCTCTTCTTATCTCTTGGCTTTCACGGTCAAACAAGTCCGGATATTTGGATACCAGGGGCCATTCCTTGCTGACCAGACGGTTCAGATGATGGTTTAACACTCCGTGAAGCCGTTCAGAATCCTTTGCAAGGATGGCATCCACCATTTCTCTGTGCTGCTTTACAACCCCTGGCTCAATTCCTGAATCCGCCATGGCCAACATCCGGATCCTTCTGTAATGGCCGGAGTTGGCAGCCAGAATATCATTGCAGTATCCTTTGTTGGCTCCATCGTAGAAGATGGAATGAAAATACATATCCTCTGCCAGAAATCCACGGATATCTTTCTTTTTTTCAAGCTGCTCCTGTCTGTCTAAAGACATCTCCAATGCGGTGATCGCCTTTAAATTGCATACTGCCATAAATTCCAGCATTACATTTTCTTCCACGCAGATCCTCAAAAACCGCTCATTGCGGACCTTATCATAATCAATCTTGGATATCATAGTCCCGCGCTGGGGAAGAAATGTAATAAGCCCCTCCTTGGAAAGGCTGATCAATGCATCCCTGACCGGAGTTCTTCCAACCTCATAGGACTCGCTTATGTCCTTGATACTGAATATCATTCCAGGGCGCAGCTTTAAATCCAGTATATCGGATCTCAATACATCATAAATGGTATCTTCCTGGTTGTTTTCTGTGCCGCCCATGAATGCCTCCCGTTAATAACTTAATACTTCCCTGTACATCTTCAGGGCTTCGTTTGAATTATAATTATAATACAAAAGTATATCAAGCGCAAATGGTGAATAAAGAAATCCATTTATTTTCTTAGAAAAATACATGCCGGCGATCTCAGACAGCGCCCTGACAGTTGATTCACTCTTGTAGCCCAACAATCTCCACAGAACCACCTTTTCCCTTCTGGTGTAGATCCCCTCCTCCTCTTCCTCAAGGTAATGAAAAATCTCATGTCCCAGGATCAGACTTTTGATCTGATCCATTGTCAGCAGGCCTTCCGGCAGCCCGCTTTCCGCCGCCAGCTCTATGGGTTCCTTCATGATCTGTATCTGGTCAGGAGGTGTAAAAAGGGCAAATAACACCCTGTCTGCTATCTGCCCCCTGTCTGCATACTCTACCTTCAGCTTAAATTTTTCTGCCAGTTCCCAGGGATCCCAGGTCCCCAGACTGCTCATAACCTTATCTGCCATTTCATATCCGCAGCAGATCGCAAGTTCAATCATCCTCTTTTTTTCCGCTTCACTGATTTTGTCCCGGAGGATGTCCCTGGAGAATGCATACATTCCCCAGGACAGATCATTTACCTGTGCCAGGCCTTCTGCCATTTCCCTCAATATCATTTCCGACATATCCGTCTCCAAATATTTAATTTTGTTTTACGTTGGCACCTACAATTATAATTTCCTCATCCGGCTCCAGAGATGATAATTCCAGTTCGATCAGCAATTCCAGCTGTTCAAAATCCTGGGCCGCAAAATCCGTGACCCTGGCCCCCATACAAATATAATAGTCAGGCCTTATCACCAGGTCGGTCTGGTAAACAGCCATATCATCCCAAAGCTGTTTTAACGCATCTAAATAATCTGCCGCTTTGATCTTCAGGCACATACCTCTTCCTCTCTGAACCTTAATAAATCCCTTTTTATCAACAATACGTATGGCACTGGGAGAATCGTCCTCAACATTTTCCCCATAGATATAAAAGTAATCCGAACTTGCCAGAAGCTTTGTATCCTCATCTGCAATCCGCATATCCTGGGCTGCCAGATGCCTGGCTTCCGATTCATCGCATTCCTGTAAAAGATCTGCAGTCTTAACCTCCGTGGATCCGGTTGCAATCGCAGTTACCTTGGAGGTCTGAGAATCAATCTCAATGTGGATCTCTACCGATTCCGCCGTTGCTCCGGATTCGATTGCTTTGTTTAAAGCCTCATTCTTAATGGCGCGGATATCTTCCTTGGATGGAGAGGGTATAATGCGTTCCACCACATCCCGCACCATGGAAAGGGCAACTCCAATGGAGGAAATGACCTCAGCATTTTCCGGTATGGAATATTTGACCCCCATCTTTTCACTGAAATATACAATCAGGGAGGCGGCTCCTCCGCCTACTCCCACCAGGGAAATCTGATCCTTTTCCAGCTTATATTTCTCAGCCAGTTCCAGTATGACCGGTTCAATCTTTGCATAGGCTTTTTCCATGATCTGTTTTGCAATGTCTTCTGCTGTGGTACCGCAGTAATCGGCCAGAGCTGTCATGGCTTTTCTGGCGGCTTCCACATTTCCATAAGAAAAATGCTCCGGCTTTACCAGTCCCAGCACATTGGCCGCGCAGGAATTAGTAAGAGTAACCGCAGAACCATCCTCCAGCCGGATCCGGACATAATCAGCAGGATCACCGGATTTGGGGGAGAAGAACTCCACCTTTGGCCCTTTGATTTTAACCGGATCCGTAAACACGGAATAATCCAGTCCTGCAATATGGGCGGAACGGGGGCCTACATCCAGAACACCCTGCTTGTTCGCACGTACCATGGATCCTCCGGCCACGCCGAGAACCCGCACATCAAGAGAAGAAATATAGGTGGGATGACCGCCGACAATGGAATAATCAATAGCAGGACGGCCGTTTTTGATGACGCCGATGTTGGTGGTGGTTCCTCCTACCTCAAAATAAACGCCGTTGGAGGCGCGAAGATACATGAGAGAACCCATAACAGAGGCAGCAGGCCCTGACAGCATGGTCAGAACGGGGCGCTTTTTCATTTCAGAGATTTCCATAACCCCGCCGTCGCCTCTCATAATCATGAGCGGCACATGAACCCCGGCCTCTCTTACGGAGTCTTCCGTAGAATTGGCGGTATCCAGCATCTTCGGAAGGATGGAGGCGTTGATTGCAGCGGTTCTTGTCCGTCTGGTAAGCCCGTAAAGCTTGGTAATATCAGAAGCCATGGTAGTGGGAACACCTCTTTTGCCGGCCGCCTCGCAGACCTCCTGCTCCGGTCCTCCGTCGTCTACGCCAAAAGCCATGGAAGAAACAAATACCTCTGCTCCTGCTTTCTGCATCTCGCTGATAGTTTTTTCCACTGCAGACTTTTCCATTTTTTTAACATTCAAAAAATCATTGACAATTTTAATTTTCTTTTGATTTCCCAGATCAATATCCGCAAGTCTGGTCTGTTTTTTAGCAAGGATTCCTTCCAGGCCGCCCTTTGCCATGCCGATAACACCTACCGCAGCCACGTCACCCTCGATCAGCGCATTGGTGGCCTGTGTTGTAGAATGGGCGACGAATACTACGTCTTCCGGACTGATTTGATTTTCACGCAGACAATTCTGAAAGGACTTAACCACTCCTGCCGCAACGCCTCTGGGATCGTCATGGGTTGTCTTTACTGAAGACTTCCCGATTATTTCATGGGTGGCATTATCAATGGCAACCGCCTTTGTATGAGTGCCTCCCACATCGATGCCCATTCTTACTGATCTTCCCATTATTATGACCGTTCCTTTCTAAAGAGGGAACTGGCAGCATTCCCTGCCAGTTCCTTATTTACTTCATATTTTAACCTCATCAGGCAGCAAAGCAGATTGTGAGTATCCCATTGGCTTACATCAAACCGCCGTAAAGGACAAAGGCGAGGATACAGCAGATAAAGCCGACGATCCACCCTGTGGGTATGGACATTTTCATATAATCCTTTGTCGAAACCTTTGTATAGCCAAAGCCCCATGCCACCCAGGACTGGGTGATGTCCAGATGCTGCGGCGCAATGGTTGTTATGGCAAACAGCGGGTATAAGAAAGCAACCGGTGCGTCCGGAAGTGCGGCAATGACTACTGCCAGAATTGCGGTTCCGCATCCAACAAGGTTCAAAGGACCTCTAAAGAAGCCCAGAGGAGTCAGGATTGCAAAAATAAGTGCAAGGAT
Organism: Lacrimispora indolis DSM 755; assembly: GCF_000526995.1. Lineage (NCBI taxonomy): Bacteria > Bacillati > Bacillota > Clostridia > Lachnospirales > Lachnospiraceae > Lacrimispora > Lacrimispora indolis. Next base: position 5,616,852 of record NZ_AZUI01000001.1, read on the forward strand.
CAGTGCGCTTCTTGGAACAAAGCCTCCCAGAATCGCAGTAAAATACGGTGCGGCATATGCGGCAGCGTTGTTGAACATGGACAGAGTAAGCAAAAAACCGATCATAGGAGCAACATCAATGGAACCATCGGTAAACAGCTTGGCAAAAAGCCGGCAGATATCGGAATAGGTTCCTTTCAGCTTTCCTGTAGTGATCAGTGCATAAATACCTGCAAGGCAGAATCCCAGGATAATCGGGATCTGAAAAACTACAACACCCAGAACCGGAAGAATTACGGAAATCCAGGAGATGGCCGGAGCATTGTCACTTACGGTAAAGGATTTTGCCGCCCAGGCATGAGCCGCTTTTTTGCTCATGGATAGGTTGGCTACGATCAGCACCACCACCAGTGCAACTACCATACAGATCACTCCCATCTGGAAATAATCGTTGTAAGTATAGTTTTCCGCAGCCGGGTTAAAGCCTGCATAAATAGTCTGATACTGCTTGAAGTTAACAATATTGCCAAATATACCGGCCATAATGGACCCCATGAAACTGAACATGGCAATTGGCGCCGGTACGCCGAGAGACAGCATGATAGGAAGCACAATAACCGCAATGGAGATTACAGGACCGATTCCTGTCATGGACATAAAGATGATTGCTGTAACAATGCATAACAATCCCATGGTGATTCTCGGTTTGTCACCGCCCAGCTCAACAACCTTACGGATCAGTGTTGATGCGATTCCCGTATCAACCAGAACCCTGCCGAAGAATGCTCCGAAGAACACGTTGACCAGAATCGATTTTGCGTACCCGGCCGGACCGTCCGCATATACATAGGTCAGCACATCAATAAAAGACTTGCCTTCCATAGCGGTATTGGGTGAAATGGAATTCCCCACCAGCGCAAGCGCTGTCCAGAAAGTTGCCATGACTGCAAATCCCACCATGAGGTTCAGGCCTTTTACACAATACCATACCATGCCCAGGAAAGACAGAATCATGATAATGCCGATGATAACATTGACGTTCATATGAACCCTCCTTAAAAAAATAAAGTTTATAGAAACCTGCAGAAAGCCCCTTAAGCTTTCCGCCACCCCTTAAGCGGCAGTAAACCACCACTCATACTAATATATTAGTACTAAAATATCAGATTGTATACGGGTATTGTACCAATATTCTTGTGATTTTTTTGTATGATTTTCACAAAATATTTTGATTCATTTCTCTTTAATTCAATATATTAACAATGTCGAATGTGCGGAAATAATGTCGGTTTTTATACTAATATATTAGTTTTATTTCTTTTAAACCACATTCTTTTTATTGTACCAATCTTCAGAATATCTATTCTTTTCTCTTATTATTTGTTAAATCAGCTTAATTTTTAACGGTTGAAAAACCATAGGCGGGCCCAGAATCAGGCGACAGAAAAGACGATGCGGCTCCGTTCCCTGCATTGCTCACACAAATACAAAAAAACCCATGGCAATACCTTTCAAGCAGGTAATGCCATGGGTTTTGGGCTTTTGGCCCTTTGTCAATCATTTAAGCGGCGGTTCATTTAAACTTCAACTCTGTCAATCTTAGAAGCCCGCTCTTCCACTTCTCTCTTCTGAACATCACCAGGAGCCAGTTCATAGCGGCTGAATTCATATTCAAAGGTTCCGATTCCGCCTGTCATGGAGCGTAAGTCCGTATTATAGCCGAACAGTTCGGACATGGGCACGTCTGCCTCAATGACCTGCTTTCCGCCGTGGTTGGAGTTCATTCCAAGAACGCGGCCTCTTCTGCGGTTTAAATCTCCCATTACATCTCCGGTAAATTTATCCGGAACAGTAACCTTAAGGGAAGCAATTGGTTCCAGGAGAACCGGATTTGCATCCATAAATCCCTTCTTAAAGGCCATGGTTGCAGCCATCTTAAAAGCCAGCTCAGAGGAGTCAACGGGATGATAGGAGCCGTCAGTCAGCGTAGCCTTTAATCCCACCACCGGATAAGCGGCAAGAGGTCCTTTTAAGACGCACTCGGCAATTCCCTTTTCAACCGCCGGGAAATAGTTTCTGGGCACAGCCCCGCCAAATACACATTCATCAAATACGTAAGGAGTTTCCAAGTCTCCGGAAGGCTCAAAGGTCATCTTAACATCACCGTACTGTCCATGTCCTCCGGACTGCTTTTTATACTTGCCCTGAACTTCCACTTTCCTGCGGATGGTCTCACGAAAAGCAAATTTAGGCTTGCTCAGCTCCACATCAACCTTATAGCGGTTTAAAAGCTTGCTTACAACCACTTCCAGCTGCTGGTCTCCAATGGCATAAAGAAGAGACTGGCGGTTTTCCGTGTCATTGACTACCTTTAAGGTCCAATCCTCTTCCGTCAGCTTTGCAAGAGCGGTTGAAACCTTGTCATCGTCGCCCTTTGTCTTGGTCCTGTACCGCATATACGTATAAGGAGTGGATATCTCCGGCTTATGGTATACAATCGGTGCAGAACGAAGGGCAATGGTATCACCGGTCTGGGTCACATTCAATTTGGATACCGCTCCGATATCTCCTGCTCTTAATTCCGAAACCTCAACGGCTTCCTTTCCCCTTAACGCATAAAGCTTTCCGATCTTTTCCTCTGTGTCCTTATTCACGTTATAAATGGCGGAATCAGGCTTTAAGGTACCGGTACAGATCTTAAGCAGGGAATACTTTCCGATGAACGGGTCCACAATGGTCTTAAACACACGGGCTGACAGGGATACATTATCGTTATATTTGGCTGTAAAGCGCTCCCCTGTGGAAATGTCCACGCCGATGCACTCAAAGTAGTCGGGGGACGGGAAATACTTATCAATAGCCTGAAGCACCATCTTGGCACCCTGGGCGTTGATTCCGGAACCCAGCATAACCGGAACGATATTTCCTTTTATCACATGTTCCCGAAGAGCAGAAGAAATCTCATCAATGGTGAACTCATCACCGGAGAAATAGCGCTCCATATATTCCTCGCTGGTTTCTGCCACGGCTTCCATAAGTGCTTCACGGGCAATCCCCAGGTTCTTCTGGCTATATTCAGGAATCTCACATTCTTCATAATCACTGTTGACAGTAAAACGCCGGCCTGCCATCTTTACAACATTGACAAAACCTACGAACTTTTCGTTTTCACGAATGGGGAGGTGGAACGGCGCTATCTTTCTTCCAAACTCTTTTTCCAGCTTTAACAACAATTCACGGAAACTTGCATGATCGTCATCCATATTTGTTACAAAGAAAATTCTGGGAAGCTTGTACTTTTCGCAAAGTTCCCATGCCTTTAATGTTCCAACTTCAATACCAGCCTTACAATTCACTACAATAACCGCTGCATCCGCAACGCTGATGGCTTCTTCAACTTCGCCAACAAAATCAAAATATCCGGGAGTATCAAGTAGGTTGATCTTGATCGGTCCATCCTCTCCTTTATACTCCAAAGGAATCAGGGAAGTGGAGATGGAGAACTGTCTCTTGATCTCTTCTTTGTCATAATCGCTGATGGTATTGCCATCGGTGACTTTTCCCATTCTGCTGATGGCTCCGGTAATCAACGCCATAGCTTCTGCCAGGGTAGTTTTACCGGCGCCCCCGTGCCCAAGTAAGGCGACGTTACGGATTTGTTTGGTTCCATACACGTTCATAAACATTCCTCCTGTTCGGTATTTAAGTCTATAAGGATATTTTACTAAAAATGTCATATAATTGCAAGCAAAAGGTGCAATTTGCACAAATATTTTTTAGACATTTTCTTAATTACAAAAAAGAGAAGAGGGCTTGACCATCTTCTCTTTTTTCATCCGCTTTATAAGATTCTTCCTTACATTTTTCACAGAATTGGGAATAAAAATACACTACGGCTGCAATATCATGTTATTGCAGTGACATTGCTGCTTTAAGAGCCGTATCTAAGGCACTCATCGCCGGTATCCCCACCACAGCGCCCGGCAGCCCTTCCTCTGCTTTCTCTTCCACCATCTTCCGTATCAAATGATTCTTAACCAGAACACTGCCCCAGAGCCAGAGGTCCAGCCTGTCCGCCGGATTCTTTTCCTCCATTTTGGATGCAGTATCCCGAATAAGGCCCCACAAAGCCTCCCCGCATTCCCGGTGAATGCGGATGGCTTCATGGTCTCCCTGGGCTGCTGCCTCATATGCAAGCAGGGATAATCCCGCAATTTCAGACTTTTCCATAAGATTTGCATTGATAAAATCGTCTATCTTTTCCAGGGTATCAAGCCCTGTTTTCTCTGCAATAAGTGGTGTGAGAATGGGACATTTGATTCGTCCGGACAGATCATCTCCTACCGCTTTTAAGACTTTTAGGCCCATGTCAAACCCGCTTCCCTCATCGCTGATGATGTGGTTCCAGCCGCCGGTCCGGTGTATGGTTCCGTTTTTATCTCTCCCAAAGCATACCGAACCGGTCCCTGATATGACTACCAGAGCCGGTTCCTTTGTCATATGAAGAAATACTTCACAGTCATTTAACACCAGAAGCTTTTCATGAGGAAATCCCATTTCTTCAAAGCTGGACTTACAAGCATGCTCATCCGAAGGAGAATCGATCCCGCTGGCTGCCACACAAATCCCCAGACAGCACCCCGGTTCCAGGTTTAACCCGTGCAGAGCCGGGAGCACCAGTTCCCGGTACCGAAGCCGGCTTTTCTCCGCTCCATCCGTATTAAGACTGCATCCCGGTGCCGTAAATTCCCCAAGTACGGTTCCATGAGAATCGCAGATTTTAAGCCTTCCATTGGTTCCGCCAATATCCAATCCTGCAAAATATCCTTTCATATCCCCTTCTCCTTATTGTTTTATTTTCACGGCAGGAAACCTGCCGTTGTAAACATCTCCTTCCCTTCCAGGAGATATTTTTTTAGCGAGATCTGCAGCGAAGTGCTGCACGGGTAATTTTTCAGTCTTTCCATGGAGCAATCAAACCCCATGACCCGTTCCAGGATCTGGGGACATTCTGCCTTTAAGGGCATTTTATAAAAACGCTCCATAAAGCTTATGATCCGGCTTTTCTCCGGAAGGATAAACTTCAGATGAGGATCCAGAAGCCAGCTGTCGCAGACAAAAAGGCTTTCTCCATAATATTCCTTTGCCTCCTCCAGAGAGGAATCAATTTTATCCGGCGAAAGATCTGCACCTTCCGGGATATGGACTGCCACTGCCCTTTCCCCCGGAGCCAGATGAAGCTCCCAGTCAGACAGATGAAGGGTCACCGGCCTGTCCATGTTAACCATTCCCTGTTTTAAATCTGCCGAAAAGCCGGTCACCGTTTTATCCAGGCAGTTTACATAGGTTTCATACTCCCTGGTAAAGCTTCTTCCATTGGTCCCTGAAAAATAACCATCCTGATCCACCTTAAAGCCTGGACATGCCAATGCTCTGTATTCGCCGGTCTGTCTGCTTTTAAAAATCAGGAAGGGAAATTCATAAGTTACCTCCTCAAACTGCAGGCTGCCGAACCGGCGCACCTTTCCGGAAACAGACCGTAACACCCATTCAATCTGGTCAAGGCCTATCCTGCCCTCATGGTATTTTTGATAAACCTTGATCCAGATTTCAACATCCTTCATGGATTCCAGAAAAATCCCTTCCGGAATCCCCTGATTCCGGGAATCCTCAAGAACCTCCGGCAGCATCCAGTCTATATAAACCACCGGAAGCATATAAGCATCCAGATTCAGCATTTCAGCGTGCCGGATCCCCAGTTCTATGGCTTCTGAGGCTTTTTCCGGGTTCTTCTCTTTCAGAAGAAGCTCCTTGCACCATTTGTAATTGCTCATAAAATAGGGATGGCTGCGGAAAACGGCGGATGCAGAAGCAACCGCCTTTTGAGTATCTTCACTAAATATATTGTGTCTTATCATGATTCTCCATAAACCTCACTAATAACCCGCCAGCTGTCAGAGTGCGTTCCTCCTTATTAAATTCCGGCCGGAGGCTTTCCGCATAAGCCGTAAACTCATCCAGGGAATGAACGTCATGGCTGCTGCTGCATACGCAGAAATATGCCATATCATCCCCGTAGGTCCTGTATTCACAATCAAACAGCTGGTCATCAACTGGTTCCATGACGCCGCTGCACCACAAAGCAACATATCCGCTTTTCTGCCTGCCTAACAGCCAATGATCCCTGATTCTGGTTTCCTGGAATTTGGGAACCGGAAAATAGGCATGGGTAAAATGAATGGGATGCTCCTCAGGAATGTGGTAAACAGCTCCCAGAAGATTCCCCTTTTGAACCAGAGCCGGCATCACGCCGTTTCCATACCAGAAGCCCGGCCGCATGGAACTGGAGTCACAGGTTCCTCCCGGATGGTTGGTGAACAAGTCCGTCTCTTTATCCAGCGCGGCATACCACATGTGCTGCTGGTAACCGTATACCCCCGGCTCAAAGCAGGTGGTTCCGTGGAATCTTTCATTGAGGGACTTGGTATACTCACAGGCTGAGGAATCTGCATCCGGGTCCAGAGTTAAATTCTTCCAGCGGTTAAATCCCTGATCCAGCCTTGGGGACTGAACAGAGGTCAAGCAGTATTCCGAGGTTTTTTTCAGACAGATCAGGGCATTTCCCGTAGAATAACTTTCATCTGCAGGCTCTTCCATAAGCCGTGTCAAACCGTCAGGCAGACGGTATCTGCTGCTGGCGAAAAAGCCCAGCCAGCCCTCCCCAAAGGAATAAGGAACTTCCGGATTGATGAGATTCATCAGCGCCTGGGCTCCCTGTTCAAAGGGATGGACTACCTCCCGGTATACACGTCCCATGGGAGCGATAATCACTCCGTCATAAGTATGGCGGCACAGCATTTCCAACAGGCGGTCTGTGATCTTTTCAGCGCGTTCAGAAATCTTTGGCTCTGAGAAATCAATGACATTTAGCAGAGCTGCAAAGGTGACGCACATGTATACGGTGCTTAAAAATTCTTCAAAGCCATGTTCTTCCACGTCCTCCAGCCAGCATTCCACCTTTGCCCTGCCTGCTTCAGACAGCTCCTTTCCGGTCATATCCCCGCGGGGAAAGTAATCATCCGGATACATTTCCCCTGCATTCATGGCGCAGGTATAAAACATCAGGGAGTGATTCTCACTCCAGAAGCACATGGCATCGGAGCCGTTCTGGTCCATCCAGTATCTCCAGTTAAGAAGCACCTCCTTGGCCCGTTCTGCCATATTTTCATCCACCGGATAATTTTTCAAATACCGGATTAAGCCGCACACTAGAAAATCAGAGCAGTCATACCGGCTTTCAATCTGGTCAAGGGTCTCATAAAGTAAGTCCATATCCTTTCCGTTTTCCATTCCAAGAGCTTTTCTTGCAAGGATATTGGAAATGGAAAAACCGAACTTGTCTCCTCTGGATAAGCTTTCTGCGGTCCCTATCCTTCGGAAAATGGCATCCCTGTTTGCCTTAAAACTCTTTTCCTTCGAATACACCGGCTTCTGGGCCTTGATATTCTCCACCTTTCTGGTGAGAACGGCATGTTCCTTCCTTACACTCACTAAAATCACACCGGGTCTTTCTTCGTCCAGGGCCACATTATCCCTGCCGCTGATCTCCTGCCACTCCTTCCTGCTATCCACCTGGGCAAAGTCAGGGCTCTGGCTGTCATAGGCAAGCCAGGTCCCACGGGGAGCATTTCCCTCATAAGTCATGACAGAATCCCTTAAGCAAAGGGAGCCAAGCCAGGTTTCAGCCCGGACAAGTTCGTCAGTCTTTTCCTCATCCGGCAGAACAACAGCAATTTCAGCCTCATGGTCCTTGATCTGGATTCCGAATAAGGTTCTGGTATCCCGGACGCCCAGGGTCTGGAGACTGACGTAGATCTGATTGATCCCTTTCTTTAATTGAAGCTCCATGGTCTCCTTACGAATGGGTTTGTAAACCGGCGGCTCCATATGGCACATAAGTTCCCCGTTGCACCAGACAGTCACTGCAGCATAAGACCATACAACGGCCTTTGCCGTCAAATCCCTCTCGGCCAGGATTCCCGTAACGGCATCAAGCTCCACCTTCTGAAGGGTGGAATAAAAGGTGCTCTCATCTACAAACCAGTTTCCATAGTGGTAATAGTATCTCCATGGCATACCAAGACGGCTGGTTTCTCCCAAAGCCACAGTACCTTCCGGTGGTGCCATGGGTTTGTCTGCAACCAATGATCTTAAATATTTCTCATAGCGCAGCTGGTTGTCGTCAGTTTCATGATTGATAAAATCCGTTTCTCTTGGGCCGGATACCAGGTAATTGGTCAGAAAGCCCGATCTGTTTAAATGTAATTTCTCCATCTTCTTATCCCTTCACCGCACCGGCAGTCAGTCCGCTCATAAAGTAGCGGCTGGTGCACATGTAAATAACTATAATCGGTATGATTGATATCGTGGAACCTGCAAACATCAGATTCCATGCAGCCGTTCCGTCTCCGCTGTTCTTTAACATGACAACACCCACGGTCAGGGGACGGAGCTTGTCGTTGGACATGGTGAATACCAGGGGCATGATGTATTCATTCCAACCCGTACGGAAGGAAAGAAGCCCGATGGTTGCGATGACCGGTTTTAAAAGGGGCAGTATTATTTTATAATAAATCTGGAAAAAAGTACAGCCATCCAATTTCGCCGCTTCATCAAGCTCCCTGGAAATGGTATTCATAAATCCCCTCACCAGGAAAATATAAGTTGCCTGCCCCATTCCAGTGGAAATCAGGATGATGCTTAAAAGAGAAGTGTTCATTTTCACCTTCACGGCAAGCTCAAACAGAGGTCTTAAGCTTACGCTTCCTACGTTGACAAACATAAAAGCCACAAAAATGCTGTACAGCAACTCTTTTCCCTTGAATTTTTTTCTTGCAAACACATAGCCGGCCATGGTGGTTGTCAGAATGGTCAATATCATGACCCCAAGACTTATGATCAGGCTGTTCACAGTGTAGACCGCGAAATTGGCCTTTTCCCATGCCTGCTTGTAGTTGTCAAAGATAAATGTTTTGGGCAGGATGCCGGTTCCTCCCAAAAGCAGTTCGTTATTCGCTTTAAATGATCCCAGAACAATGTAAATGACCGGGTAAAGGGTGATGAACGAAACAACCAGAAGAAGCAGGAACAGAAGGCCTCGCATTGCTTTTGTCTTTTTTGAATATACGGTATGTGTCTTTTCCATATCTGCCTCCTTAAACCACATCATCCAGTTTTCTTGCAAGGTACATGTAAATGGCCGTAATCACGCCGATGATAAGGGCTGCCATAATGCTGAGCACGGTGGCATAGCCGATCTGAGGCGTTGTCTGTGAACCGAAAATCAGCTTGTATATATAGGTAAACATTACCTCTGACCTGCTGTTTGGTCCTCCATTGGTAAGTACCAGGATGGATTCATAATCCTTTAGTGCCGTAGTAATGGCCAGCATTAAAATGACCTTTAAAACAGGACTGAGCATGGGCAGGGTGATATAAAAGAAGGACTGTACCCCATTTGCTCCATCCATCTTGCAGCTTTCGTATACTTCCTCTGAAATGCTGGAAAGGCCGGACATGAACAAAATCATATAGTTACCGAAGCCGCCCCATACCGCCACAATAATAATGGAAATCATAACAATGGACGCACTTCCAAGCCAGTCAATGGGAGAATGGATCATTCCAAGCTTCTGGAGATAAGCATTCAATACCCCGTTGTAAACGGCAAAGATAAAGCCGAATATCAGGCTGTAAACCGCGGAGCTTATGACCGTTGGCATGAAATAAATACCCCGGAAGATTCCGCTTCCCTTGATCTTCTGATTAAGTAAAACAGCCAGAAGCAGGGATAAAGGTATGATGATCACCAGCTTCATCACCGCATATTCAAAGGTATGAAGGACGCTGCGCCAGAAAACGGCATCCTGAAACATTCTTGTAAAGTTTTTAAATCCTATATAGTAAGCGGTAAACCCGTTGTAATCATAGAAAATATATCGGAAAAGCCAGCAGAATGGATAGATGGATATCACCACCAGCAAAAACACTGCCGGAAGCAGCATCAAAACGGAAGCAAAATCTCCCCTGCTGCCTGCCCGCTTCATTCGTTCCGCAAAGCTTAATTTTTCTTTCATGAGCCGTATCACCTTTCTTTAAAACAGGGGCTGCTTTTAGTTTTTCTAAAAACAGCCCCTCTGCTCTCTGCACTTATTTGTCTAAGTACTCAATGGTTCCTGCATTTGGATGCATCGGGTCAAAGTCCTTAATAATAAGTCTTTTAATCTTGCCCATGCTTACATCATTGTCAAGCGCTTCGTTGTATCTCTTGTTTAAATCTGCAATGGCATCGTCAGCGCTGACATTGCCTAAAATAGCATTCCAAAGAGTTGCCACATAGTCATCACCCTGGATTGCAACAGCCGGTACTGCCGGATATACGCTTTCGTAATCCTGTAATTTAAAATCTGCCAGTCTGCCGGTCTTAGAAGAATCAATGACTCCGCTCATATAGCCGGAGATGGGAAGGCAATAGCCGCCCTCTAAGTAGCCCTTTAAGAAATCTTCACTGGAAAAGAACTTGATGACTTCCCATGCAGCGTCTTTGTTCTTGGAAGAAGAAAGCATCATGTACCCCTTTTGAGGCTGAATGGTCAAAGCACCCTTTACTTCTCCGTCAAGAGTGGGAACCGTAGACACTCCCCAGTCAAATTTGGTTACAGGGAACTGATCGGTAAACACGCCTGCTTCCTGAGACGCATTGCCCCAGAGAGCAAATGCCCCCTCTGCAAATTGTGCTCTCATAGCGTCTACACCCTGGGATACGGATCCCGGAAGAACGCTGTTATCCTTAAAGAACTGGTTGCTCTTTTCGATCACCGGCTTATAGCCGTCAAAATTGAATTTACCGTTTTTATAATCATAACGGTAAATACCGCTTGTCTCACAGGTGCCTTCTATCCATCTGATGAAGGGAACGCTTGAGGTAAAAGCAATGCCGTAGTTCTTTCCGCCGCCGTTGTCCGTTACTTTTTTAGCCAGATCAATGACGCCATCCAAGGTATCTGGAAACTCGGTAACTCCTGCTGCTTCCACCAGATCCTTGTTGTACTCCATTCTTACGCCGCTTCTCATGCCGGTGGGGATCCAGTATACATTGCCGTTGATCATGTTGATTCCTTCGTATTGAAGCTTACTGGCCTCGGTCACCTTCTCATATTCTGAATCTGTAATTCTGTCATTGATCGGCTCCAGGATTTTTGCATCTGCAAAGGTCTTTAAGTCAAAGCCGCTCTGACCAGCACTGATGCCTGCAATATCAGGCGCCGTGCCGGAGGAATATGCCATGGAAAGCATATTTGCATAATCATCTGTTACCACAGTCATCTCAATCTTAATGCCCTTGTCATTGGACTCATTAAACTCGCTGATCTTCTGATCCACATACTCAGAGTCATGGCGGTCATTGGTCCATACCTTAATCACGGTTTCTCCTGCTGAAGCAGCCTTTGTACCCTCCTTGGTCTCTCCAGCTCCTCCTGCCTGATTCTGGGCCGCAGTTGTTTCAGCCGTTCCTCCTCCACCGGAACAGCCGGTCAGTGATGCAGCAGCCAGTACTCCTGCTATCATGAAACCTAAAGCTCTTTTTTTCATAACCTACTCCTTTCTCAACGTTTCATAACGTATTGCCTTGATGATATTATTCTAACGATTTCCGTTTTAATATGACATGACATTTTCCATGATTCATGTAACACTTTTAAACATTGTACCCCTGCAGACGGCAGAAAAAAATGAAAGAAGGCATCCCGTAAGCCATTGAACGGCATTTGGGATACCTCTTTTAAGCATCTTGATTTTCGGGAATGCGGATCACCACACTGTTCCTGAAATATGGAATGGTCTGAAAGTCCATCTCCGCTTCTCCGTAATAGATTTTTAATCTTGTATAAACATTATGAAGCCCGATATGATGACCGCCCGCAGGTTCATCCCGGTAAATGGACTCATGGGCCTTATCAATATCAATACCGCAGCCATTGTCAATGACTTCTATAAAAATCCAGTCCTCTTTCCGGTAAAACCGCACATCAATGGAAGGAATACACACCGCTTCCCCCCACTTTTCATCCCGGAAACCATGCTTAATGGAGTTTTCCACCAGCGGCTGCAGAATCAATTTTAGAATCCGGTACTCCATAAGCCCCTCCTCTACATAAGACTGGAAGGAAATGGACTTATTTGTCCTGTGATTCATGATATTGATGTAAGCTTCCACATGAGCGATTTCATTTCTGATCATGATGAGCTCATCCCCATAATTCAAACCAATGCGCATAAAGGTCCCAAGATTATTGATCATGGAAGATGCCACCAGAGTGTGGTTGTTTAAAACTTCAAGGTTAATGCCTTCCAAAGTATTGTAGAGCAGATGGGGATTGATCTGTTCTGCCAGGACCTGGATCTCCAGCTGGTATTTCTCATGCTCATCCTCCTTGATCTGGCTGATTTGAGACTGTATGGTACTGTACATGGAATTGACCGCTGTGTTCAGCTGGCCGATTTCATCGTTGTATTTTGTCTTATATGGCTCGTCATAATGATTCTCCTGGATCTGCCGGATGCTCTCCATAAGCCGTTCCAGGGGAGAAGTAATGAATTTGGACAAAAGAGCGGAAAATGCCACAGAAAATATCAGGCCTGCACCGCCCATGAGAACAATGAACTGATTCATGGCAGCGATCTTCCTGTTTAAAGATTCTTTTGAAAGAACGCTGATAAGCTGAAGATCCGAAAAGGGAAGCATCTGGGAATAAACCACATTATCCGTCAGGTCTGCAATCTGGCGGATCTGGGTATCCTTGTTGTTTTCCCTTACTCCTTTGATAAAACCCTGGTCTTCCAGCACCATTCTCATGGAAAGGGGATTTTTAAGGCTGATGTTATTCCCCATGGAATTTACCACAAAATAAGAGCGTTCAAAGTAATTGGCATTTGATAAGGACAGCCTGCTTTGAAACTTCTGTAAATTTAACAGGACCACCAGCCTGGTGGCCACTTCTTCCCCCTTTGTGGTAATCACCACGTTATCACCGGGAATCAGGGTCGATAAGGGAATCACAATAGGGATCACGTCCTGCTGCTGCAAAAAAGGACTCTGGCAGTTGGGAAGCCAGGTGATTTCATCAATGGTTCCGTAATCAGCAAGGAAATCAGAAAGGTTTTTCTCCGGTCTTACCCCGTAAGCGTATACCGTATGGCAGGTTCCGTCCCGATTGACCATAAACACCGACTCAATCATGCTGTTGCTGCTTAAAAGGTTGATGAGCTGAACCTGGACTCCTTCCGGGTTTAGATAATTGCTCTCTTCCCGGCCGCTTATCACCACTCTTTGTATGGCGGGTGTAGAGGCAAAGCTGTTCACATTGGTAATGAGCGTGTCATACATATTATTTAAGGATTCCGAAATAACATTCATGGTATCCTGCATCTGCATTTCCACTTCTTCATAATAAAGCTTGTTAAAATATCCCCGGGCAAAAATGCATATAAAAATAGTAAGCATGATATCGATACTGAACATGCAAATCCGGATTTTGGATGCGATCTTTTTGTCTCCAATAAATTTAAAAACCGTTTCTTTTAACCGTTTTATCATATCTGCCTTTCCAAATTACGGCGCTTTTCCGCTGTTTCTGGTGTAATCCGAAGGAGCGACACCAGTGTTCTGTTTGAATACCCTGTAAAAGGAACGGTAATCGTCGTAGCCGATTGCAGCGGCCACTTCCGCCACCGGCATGTCCGGCCTCCGCTCCATAAGGCCCTTGGCATAGTCCATTTTAATCCGGATCACATAATCCCTGAAATTAACTCCAGTCTTTATTTTAAAGTAGCTGGTAAAATACACATCACTTAAGTTTACGTGCCTTGCCACGTCTTTGGCCAGAATCTTTTCTCCCATATGGGATTTGATATAATACTCCGCTGCCTGAATGATCTGGTTCTTAGAACCGTTTCCTCCTGATCCCTGCTTTCCGGCACAGTCTACGAGAAAATCCTCCATATAGGCTTTTAATTCTTCGAAGGTCCGTATGGTATTAATGGGAAGAACGGCCTCTGCCTGAGAAAACTCCTTTCCGTTTCCCAGTGCCTTCTGAATGTCCGTTATTAAGTAAATACACATCCCACGGATATAATTGGGCGACGGCATGGGCACATAAAGAAGCTGAGAAAAATATTCCCGGCAGAATTCCCGTATTTTCCCAGTCTGATTCGTTGTGATAGAATATATCAGATTATTATAATCCATCTGATTAGCGGCTGCAGGAGGCGGAGTGGTACACAGGATGGTTTCATCGAAGATCTTTTGTTCTATCTCATAAAAGCTGTAGGACAGGCACATGAGAGCGGTCTTATAGGAATTGGAGCAATCCGTAAGCGCAGCTCCTTCCTTACCGATTCCCACGGTTAAATCCATGGTGGAATCCCGGTTTACCCGTTTTAAACACCGGGCCGCGAGGAAGCGGTAATTCACGGGCACAGCCTTTGGCTGCAGGGTATGGATAATCGTCAAAAGCTCGCTGGAGCTTGACACAAGAAATTCATATCTGGTTTCCTGAAGCTCTTCGCTCACAATATCCATCAGATAATTGATCTGCTGGAATTCATCCTCCTGTTCCCTGTCCTCTTTTCCCTCAATGGAAAAAACCATGACCCGGAAGGGGCTGTCATTTAATTTAAGCTCCAGCCGGTGGATTTCATCCCGGATCTCTTCATAAGAATAAAACTCGTTCTTTAACAGCCTTTTTAAAAATTTCTCCTTTGGCTCTGATTTAACATTTAAATAGGCGGAATAAGAATGAATATGGTTGGATTGGAGAATCTCTTCTTTTTGCTGCCTGATTTCCGTCACCAGCTCATCGATCTTAATGGGCTTTAGAAAATAATTCTTAGCACCAAGCTGAATGGCCTTCTGTGCATATTTAAAATCCCCATAACCGCTTAATATAATGAAATTAGTCTGCAGCTTTTCATGTTTTACCCGTTCCATGAGCTGCAGTCCATCCATGCCGGGCATGCGGATATCAGTAATAACAATGTCCGGATTGCAGGACTTTATGATATCATATGCCTCCCTGCCATCCTCTGCAGTGCCCACTATGGTAATGCCGAACTGCTCCCAGGGAACGACCGTAGAAAGCCCGTTGCGGATGGCCGCTTCATCGTCTGCAATCAACAGAGTTATATTTTTATTTGCATCCATTATCCTGCCTTCCTCCCAAGTACAGCCAAAACCTTCTCCTCCGCTTCCTGAAACCAATGATCCTCAGGATTCACCAGGAGGATATATCGTATTTTTCCCAAAAGAGAAAGAACATATTGATCCTCACTGATCCGTGCATCATTTCCCAACTTCTCTATATGGGATTTTACCCCGTATTTCAGACAGTAAAAAATCTCCTGCCGCAGCTTCCTTCTGTAATCCCGGGAAACCTGAAGCTTTTCATTGACCACGATCCCCGTAACTGCCTGCCTCCCGTTACGGTACAAAATCCTGGTCTTGGTTTCATTCAGTTCAAACCCCATGGCATTTAAAAAGCCGGAAACCTTCCTGATAACCAGGCCCGGATTAAAATCACCGGAAAACGTCATATCATCGCAGTATCTGGTATAGGAAATTCCCTTGCCTTCGCACCATTTGTTTATGGATTCATCAAAATGCTTCATAACCAGATTGGAAACCGCAGGCGAAGTTGGCGCTCCCTGAGGCAGAAAATCGTTGCAGCAGCATAAGGCAGTCAGCATGGTCCCTACTGACGTAGGGAAATATTGGACGGGAAACGCACTGCTTAATACCATTGGAAATGAAATACTTCCGAAAAAATCTTTTATATCCAGCTTTACCACCACGTTCTTTCCCCTATGAACTGCGGCATTGGACACCACTCCTGCACCCTTGTGATAGGCTGTGGCACAGCCGGAAACAGAATATCCGTCCAGAATGTGGTGCAGGATATTCCTCTGTATTTTCATGAGCATGTAATCCGGAACCAGAAGCTTCCTGGATTTTCCGTTCTTTTTTGGTATCAATACAATACCATAATGGCGTTCCGCGTGGTTGCTGAACGCATAAAGACATGCCATTACCTTCTGGTCCGGCCATCTGGTATTCCCCAGAAGCCGGAAAGATAGCAGCATGTCTCTGCAGTAATCCGGTGTGCAGTATTTCCACAAATCTGTCTGATACATCGGCTCCTCCATACCAGTAATATTTTAAAATTCTTCCTTTATTTACGAAAAAACAACAGAAGCAATACAAATTTGATGCCGTAAGATGCGAAGACGTACAAGCCGCAGGCGGAAGCACATGCAATGTGCGGAAGTACTTCGCAGCAGATTACGGCCTTTTTCCATACCATGAAAATCCCGGCAGCGACTCGCTGCCCGGCCGGAGATTTATTCTGCCGGCAGCTGAGAAAAACACGCTATGCAGGTTTTTCTCAGCTGCCGCGGCATGGGCCAAACGTATATACATCATATTCCTTTGGCCCATTTCTCGCGGAAATACTATTGCTTCTGCTGTTATACTAATTATTCTATCACAATGACTTCAAATATTCCACTGTTTTGCTGGCAAAGTATGGTCTTAAGTCCTTCCGCGGCAGTAATTTACTTTAAAGTGTCAAAGTTTAACGTGTAAAAGCGTTGACAAGTCTCCTCCAATGGATTACAATGGGGATTAAATATTTGCAAAAGAAAGGGAAAGAAACATATGATCATCATCATGAAACCTAACGCTTCCGAGGAAGCTGTCGGTAAAATAAAAGACTTAATCGAATCAAACGGACTTCAGGCCCATTTATCAAAAGGGACGGAAGTGACCATTGTAGGCGTTGTAGGCGATAAAACAAAGCTTCAGGGCGCAAACATCGAACTGCTGGAAGGCGTAGACAAGATCGTCGCTGTGACCGAAACCTACAAGCTGGTGAATAAAAAATTCCATCCGGAAGATTCTGTCATAACCATTGGAAACGCAAAGATCGGCCCAGGATACCTCACCATGATGGCCGGTCCCTGTGCCATTGAAAATCACGATATGCTCCTGAAAACAGCTTTTGCCGTAAAAAAGGCCGGGGCACAGTTCCTGCGCGGCGGAGCCTATAAGCCCAGGACCTCTCCTTACGCATTCCAGGGCCTGGAGGAAGAAGGGCTTAAATACATGAAAGAAGCCAGGGAAGCCACCGGGCTTAATATTGTATGCGAAGTCACAAGCCTGCGGTCCCTTGAAACAGCCGTAAAATATGTGGACATGATCCAGATCGGCGCGCGGAACATGCAGAATTTCGAGCTTTTAAAAGAAGCCGGAAAAGCAGGAATTCCCGTTCTGTTAAAGAGAGGACTTTCCGCCACCATTGATGAATGGCTGAACGCGGCGGAATACATTGCTTCTGAAGGAAATCCCAATATCGTGCTTTGTGAACGCGGCATCCGTACATACGAAACTGCTACCAGAAACACCCTGGATATCAGCGCCGTACCGGTTATCCGCACAAAGAGCCACCTTCCTATCATCGTCGATCCAAGCCATGCCACCGGAGTGCGGGCGTATATTGAGCCCATCTCAAAAGCTGCCATAGCAGTGGGCGCCGACGGACTGATCGTGGAGGTTCATCCTTGTCCCTCCTGCGCTCTGTCCGACGGCCCTCAGTCCCTGACCTTTGAACAGTTTGAAAAGCTGACGGAAGAATTACAGCCTTACGCCAGGCTTGCGGGGAGGACAACTTCATGAGTGATGCCTCCATTGCCTTTATCGGGCTTGGTCTCATCGGCGGCTCCATTGCAAGAGGGATCAAGCGTGAAGAACCCAATACAACGATCATGGCCTACATGCGTACCCGGTCCAGGCTTTTGCATGCAAAAGAAGACGGAATCGTAGATGTCATCCTGGATGGAATCGGAGAAGAGCTTCGGGAATGCGATCTCATCTTTCTCTGCACTCCTGTGGAGTACAATGCAAAGTATTTGTCGGAAATCCAGCCCTTCTTAAAGCCGGGAGCCATTATCACCGATGTAGGCAGCACCAAGACGGATATCCATGAAGAGGTAAACCGCCTTGGTATGGAAAGCCAGTTTGTGGGAGGTCACCCAATGGCCGGTTCGGAAAAGACCGGATACGAAAACTCCACCGACCATTTGCTTGAAAATGCTTATTATATTATCACCCCCACCGCTGCTTCCACAGAAGAACAGGTAAACCGTCTGGTGCGGATCGCGGGCATGATCGGCTCCATTCCCCTTGTCCTTGATTATCACGAACACGACTTTATTACCGCCGCAATCAGCCATCTTCCCCATATCATAGCTTCCAGCCTGGTAAACCTTGTAAAGTCTTCCGACAATCAAGAAGGGATTATGAAGCGGCTTGCTGCCGGAGGTTTTAAGGACATTACAAGAATCGCCTCATCCTCACCGGAAATGTGGGAGCAGATCTGCATGACAAACAGCGGGAATCTTTCCGTGATTCTGGAACGCTATATCTCCTCTTTAAGCAAGATTTTAAAGGAGCTTAAGGAAAATGACAGCCAATTTATTTACCAGCTTTTTGAAACCTCCAGGGATTACCGCAATTCCTTTTCAGAAAAGGTTCCCGGATCCATTGCTCCGGATTATTCCTTTACAGTGGATATGGCTGACGAAGTGGGTGCTATCTCCACCTTATCCGTCATCCTGGCTGCAAAAGGCATCAGCATTAAGAACATTGGCATCAACCACAACCGGGAGCATGGAGAAGGCACTTTAAGGATTGCTTTCTATGACAAAGAGACCATGGACAACGCATGGAAACAGCTGGAACGGTACCACTACGATTTAATTTCAAATTAAAAGAGAGGATCCTTATGAAATTCATGAAAGCCTCCCCTTTAAAGGGCGAAATAACCATACCGGGTGACAAATCCATCTCTCACCGCAGCGTGATGTTTGGTTCCATTGCAAAGGGAACCACGGAAATCAGCCACTTTCTTCAAGGAGCTGACTGCCTTTCCACTATCAGCTGTTTCAGGCAAATGGGAATTCAGATTGAAAACAACCATAACACCGTCATTGTCCACGGAAACGGACTCCGGGGACTAAAACGGCCGGAAACCATCTTAGACTGCGGGAACAGCGGAACCACCACCCGCCTGATCTCCGGCCTTTTGGCTGCCCAGGATTTTGACGTAACCATAACCGGAGATGAATCCATTCAGAAACGTCCCATGAAGCGAATTATGGAGCCATTGTCCATGATGGGTGCTGATATAAAGAGTGTAAAAGAAAACGGCTGCGCTCCCCTTTCCATAACCGGCAAAAAGCTTCATGGCATCCATTATTCCAGTCCTGTGGCCTCCGCCCAGATAAAATCCTGTATTCTTTTAGCCGGACTGTATGCAGAGGGTGAGACAAAAGTGACGGAACCCTATGTATCCAGAAATCACTCTGAAATCATGCTGAAACACTTTGGAGCCAACGTGAAAACAGAAGGTACCACTGCCTGTATCGCTCCTGCCAAAGAGCTTTACGGCAATAAAATCGTTGTGCCGGGAGATATCTCTTCTGCTGCTTATTTTATTGCTGCAGGCCTGATGATTCCAGGCTCGGAAATACTGATCAAGAACGTAGGCATCAATCCTACACGTGACGGGATCCTTCACGTATGCCGGGATATGGGTGCTGATATCACCCTTTTGGATGGGAATACGGATTCCGGGGAACCTACCGCGGATATCCTGGTAAAATCCGGCTCTCTCCATGGCGTTACCATAGGCGGTGCCATCATTCCCACTTTGATCGACGAGCTTCCCATGATCGCTGCCATGGCCTGCCTTGCAGAAGGGGAAACCATTATTAAGGATGCGGCAGAATTAAAGGTAAAGGAATCCAACCGCATTGAGGTCATGGTGAAGAATTTATCTGCCATGGGCGCTGATGTTTCGGAAACTGAGGATGGCATGATCATCAGAGGCGGAAAACCTCTTCACGGCGCTGTCATAGACAGCAAACTGGATCACAGGATCGCTATGACCTTTGCGGTGACCGGACTGTGCGCAGAAGGGGAAACGGAGATTTTAGGCGCTGAATGTGTGAATATTTCATATCCGGAGTTCTATCAGGACCTGGAGAGATTGATGAGATGAAATGGATCAGTCACCATTTTATGACTGGAAAAGATGCCGGGAGAACATAAGTTCAGCCCGGCATCTTTTTATCGTATAGGAAAGTTCGTCCTATACGATAAAAACCCTCCGGGTGGATCGCACTGCGGCGGCAGGGTTGGATGTCGCTGGGGCAACCCGCCGCAGGCGGAGAATCCCGCTTGCGGGATTCTTTCTTGTTCTGATAATATGGATAAAAGTTTTTATAAAACCTGGATCTGGCACATCTTCATGGCTTCCAGTGCATTTTCATGGCTCTTTACGGTGACGCCTGCACAACAGGCTGAATCCACCTGCACCGGAGTTTCCGGAAGAAAGGCCTTGACTAACAGAGCATTGGAAATCACGCAGATATCCGTACATAAACCCACCAGCTCAATGGACTCATACTCTCTTTCTTTCACATACTCTCCAAGCTCTGCGCTGCCAAAGGTGTTTTTTTCAAATCGTTTTCCCTGGAACTCCTTTAGAAAATCATCCAGTTCCCAACCAGAAGTTTCCCTGATACAGTGAACCACGGGAAGATTTTTCCCCTCCTGGGAATTTAAATAATTCTCTTCATGGGTATCCAGGGTGAAGACCACCTCATCTCCTGCTGCCTGGTATTCCTCTATTTTTCTTTTTACTTTTGGGACAATAGACACCGCTTCCAAAGTTCCCAGGGAGCCGTCAATAAAATCCTTCTGCATATCTACTACGATCAATAACTTTTTCATGGACAAACCTCCGATAATAAATGTTGTTTATAGTTTATCACATTTTTTGCCTGTAAGCATATATTTTTTATCGCTTTTTGGATTATTAACAGCAACCATCTGAGGTCATGGTCAATCGGATATTCCCAATGACCAAAGGTCACAGCTCATTCCGTACCATCGGGCGGAGCCTCCGCTTCGCTGCCTGATAAGGTAAAAAAGGCGGACGGGACGTACAACAGCCCATTTGGGAAAGACAGGCAATTGCCTGCCTTTTTCAAATTAACAGTTGACAAATCCATACAGACGTATTAATATACTGATTAAATGAAATAATAATAAACCGTTGAAAAAGAAGAGTAAGCTTTCCTGCAATATTTCAGAGAGCCGCCGTTGGTGTGAGTGCGGTATAAAGCTGATAGCTGAATGGACTTTTGAGGGCGGCCCTGAATCCTTGTACCAGTAGGGGCTGACGGAGACCACAACCGTTATTTCTCGTGGCATATATGCTAGTATATGAAAAGTGGGCTTTTATAAAGTCAATTTGAGTGGCACCGCGGATTGTATGATTCGTCTCAAGTACGTTTTTTAACGTACTTGGGACTTTTTTTGTTTAATCAAGCCATCCGGCTCACTTTCTCGTCCTGTCAACGGGAACAATTTTAAGGAGGAAATATTATGAAAAAATCAATCAAGACTCTGTTACTGGCAGCTTTAGCTGCTGCTGCACTCTCCGGCTGTTCTTCCAAGGCGGCCCCAGAAAATACTTCTGATAACAATTCCACCTCCCAGGCTTCTTCCAGTGCAGATGCAGGAAGCTCTGCGGCGTCCTCTGAGAGTGAAAACTCCGAAGACGGCGCAGCCTATACCATCGGTATCGGACAGTTTGCCGAGCACGGTTCCTTAGATAACTGCCGGGAAGGCTTTTTACAGGGTCTTGCGGAAGAAGGGATCGAAGAAGGAAAGAATTTAACGGTTATGTATGAAAATGCACAGGCTGACGGAGGCACCGCAAGCCAGATCGTAAACAACTTCCTTTCCAAAAAAGCGGATTTAATCTGCGCCATCGCAACCCCAATGGCCCAGGCCGCCTACAGCGGAGCAAAAAAAGCTGATGTCCCTGTTATTTTTACGGCAGTTACGGATCCAATAGCAGCTGCTTTAGCAAAAGAGGACGGAACTCCGGCAGGAGAAATCACAGGAACCAGCGACAAGCTTCCAGTGGAAAAACAGCTGGAAATGATCCGCAAGATTCTTCCCGATGCAAAAACCATCGGCATCCTTTACAGCACCAGTGAAGTGAACTCTGAAACAGCGATCAAGGAATACAAGGCCGCTGCAGCCGCCTACGGCTTTGAAATTGTAGAAGGCCCTGTTACCGCAACTGCTGACATTCCCCTGGCAACCGACAGCATTTTAGAAAAGGTCGACTGCTTAAACAATTTAACGGATAATACGGTAGTAAGCTCTCTTCCGCTGATTCTTGATAAGGCAGGGAAGAAAAACATTCCGGTATTCGGCAGTGAAGTGGAGCAGGTTAAAATCGGCTGCCTGGCTTCCATGGGTCTGGATTATGTGGACTTAGGCAAGCAGACCGGCAAGATGGCTGCAAAGGTATTAAAGGGCGAAGCAAAGGCAAGTGAAATTAACTTTGAAGTGATCAAGGACGCCGCATTCTACGGAAACTCAAAGGTAGCCGGGAATTTAGGGATCACCCTTCCGGAAGAGCTCACAGGCTCCGCGGCTGAAATTTTTACAGACATCACACAATAACTGAAAGGAAGATAAACCATGTCAATCATACTTGGCGTTTTGGAAGAAGGCCTGGTCTATGCCATTATGGCGCTGGGCGTTTACATCACCTATAAAATTCTGGATTTTCCGGATCTGTCCGTGGATGGAACCTTCCCATTGGGAGGCGCTATCACCGTTACCCTGATCCTGGCCGGAATCAACCCGGTGGCAACGCTTTTTATCGCTTTTGCCGTGGGCGCTCTGGCCGGGTGCATTACCGGATTCATCCATGTAAAGTTAAAGGTACGTGATCTTCTGTCAGGTATTATTGTCATGACTGCCCTTTATTCAGTAAACCTAAGGGTGGCCGGAAAATCCAATGTTCCTTTTTTTAACAATGATTCTATTTTTGAAAACAGCTTTGTAAATGGTCTGTTTTCCGAAAAGCTTGCAGCTGTCAGCGTTGTGCTTATACTGGCTTTCATTGTGGTAATCGTTAAGCTTTTACTTGACCAGTATTTAAAGACCCGCTCCGGGTATTTACTAAGGGCCGTGGGTGACAATGAAACACTTGTCACCTCTCTGGCCAAGGATAAAGGCATGGTAAAGGTCATCGGCCTTGCCATCGCAAATGGCCTGGCTGCCCTGGCCGGCTCCGTATACTGCCAGCAAAAAGGATTTTTTGAAATCAGTATGGGCACCGGTACCATTGTGATCGGCCTTGCCAATGTGATCATCGGCACAAAGCTGTTTAAGCGGGCGGGATTTGTAAAATCCACAACAGCGGTCATTATCGGCTCCATCATTTACAAGGCCTGCGTGTCTTTGGCCATTTATCTGGGAATGGAAGCATCGGATTTAAAGCTGATCACGTCTGTGCTGTTCCTGGTCATTCTGGTGTTCAGCAACGGCAGGGAAAAGAAGGTGAAACATCATGCTTGAACTTCAAAACATCAATAAATATTATAACCAGGGAACAGTCAATGAGATGTGCCTGTTCCAGGACTTTAACCTCACCATTAAAGATCAGCAGTTCGTATCAGTGGTGGGGAGCAATGGCTCCGGAAAGACTTCCCTGCTAAACATCATCTGCGGAAGCATTCCCTTGGACAGCGGCTCCATTCTGGTGGGCGGCGTTGATATTACCGGTATGCCGGAGTTTAAACGCCAGCGCCGCATCGGAAGAGTTTACCAGAACCCGGCAATGGGCACGTGCCCCAACATGACTATCCTGGAAAATATGGCCCTGGCTGATACCAAGGGAAAGCCATTTAACCTTCTTCCCGGAACCAACAAGCAGCGGATCTCCTATTACAGGGAGCAGCTCCGTTTCCTTGGCCTTGGCTTAGAGGATAAGCTTCATGTAAAGGTAGGCGTTCTTTCCGGCGGCCAGAGGCAGGCCATGGCCCTTCTCATGTCAACCATGACTCCCATCGAATTCCTGATCTTAGATGAGCACACAGCTGCCTTGGATCCAAAAACCGCTGAGATCATTATGGAACTGACGGATAAGATTGTAAAAGAAAAGCATCTGACCACCGTTATGGTCACTCACAACCTCCGCTATGCGGTGGAATACGGAAACCGCCTGATAATGATGCATCAGGGAAATGCCATCATTGATAAAGCAGGGGAAGAAAAGTCCAATGTGGATGTGGAGCACATTTTAGAGAAGTTTAATGAGATCAGCATTGAATGCGGAAATTAAAACCTGTTTTGAACAACAAAAGTCCGGTCAGTCATTCCTGGCTGGATTTTTGTTGGTGTCAAGGTCTCTTTGAAGGTTATCTGCTCATCTCACTCTGTGGCCCTTTGTCATTATGGTCTTTAATAACAGTATTAACCTCACTTAAATCAGAGGTGGGAAGGTCCCCGGGTATGGTATTTTTCAAGGCAGCCGTTGCATTGCCGTACTGCACTGCCTTCATGCAGTCGCCTCCGCTGCTTAAAAGTCCATAAAGGGCGCCTGCAATATATGCGTCTCCGCTTCCGATCCTGTCCACAACATCAATGTTATGGTAAGGCTCTTCCTCATAATATTCCTTTGTGGAAGCATCATAAATCACAGATCCAAAGGTATGGCTCTTGGGACTGTGAACGATTCTCTGGGTGGAGGCCACAACGGAAATAGGGTATTCTTCCGTAAAGCTCTTCATCATCTCTTTAACGTTCCCTGTTTTCTTAAAGGTCAGCCTGGCCGTCTCTTCGGAGCAGAAGAAAATATCCACATAGGGAAGAATCTGCTCAATACAATCTCTGGCTTCCTCTCCTGTCCAGAGATTGCCCCGGAAATTCACATCAAAGGAAATGATGGTTCCTGACTGTTTGAATTTCTTAATCATATCAACAGCGGTTTTCCTGGTATTCTCACACAGGGCCAGGGTAATGCCTGTGGTGTGAAAGCAGGTGGCTGCCTGATACATTTCCTCCGGGAAGGATGAGGTGCTGATCTGAACAAAGGAGCTGTTCTTTCTGTCGTAAATGACCTTGGGTTTTCTAGGATATGCCCCGTATTCATAATAATAAAGCCCCAGCCTTGCATTAGAGCTGCTGTCATAAACAAAATAGTCGTCACTGATTCCATAGGAACGGACTTTATTCTTCACAAAATTTCCTATATCATTAAACGGAAGCTGGGTAACCACGCCGGTATGAAGCCCTAAAAGAGCCGCGCCTACGGCAACGTTTAATTCCGCGCCGCCCACCTGCTTTTGAAAGGAATCTCCCCGGACAAGCCGTTCCACACCTTCCGGAGACAGGCGTAACAGCAGTTCTCCCAGGCTCAGTAAATCAAAAGGTCTGTCACTCATCTTGAACTTTCCTCCATAATTTTTAAAAGGGGAGTCATTGCCCAATGACTCCCCATCTCTTTGGCATAATTTTCTCAGTGAAAATTTCCTTTATATAAATTATCTCTGAACACGTCCTGAACCGTCGCCGCCTGCCAGAGTTTCCACGTCCTCTCTGGTTACCAGGTTGAAGTCTCCGGGAATGGTGTGCTTTAATGCAGATGCAGCAACAGCAAATTCCAAAGCGCCCTTATAGTCCTTGCCGTCAACCAGGCCGCAGATCACGCCTGCTGCAAAGGAATCGCCGCCGCCCACACGGTCAACGATAGGGGTAACGCGGTATTTCCTGGAGTGGTAGAATTCACGGGTCTGGCCATCCATGATGCATGCTGACCAGCCGTTATCGGAAGCTGAGTAGCTTTCACGTAAGGAACTGATCACGTATTTGAAGTTAAACTTATCGATCATCTGATTGAAGATGTCCACATAGCCCTGTAATTCCAGTTCACCGGAAGTTACGTCGGTATTGCCCGGCTTAAAGCCAAGAACCTTTTCTGCATCCTCTTCGTTGCCGATGCACACGTCAACGTACTGCATCAGGTTTGTCATAACTCTCTGAGCCTTCTCGGAAGACCATAATTTCTTACGGAAGTTCAAATCAACGGAAACGGTTACGCCGTGAGCCTTGGCTGCCTTTAAAGCTGCCTCAGTCAGTTCTGCCGCTTCATCGCTTACAGCGGGTGTGATTCCTGTAAAATGGAACCAGTCTGCATCCTTAAAGATCTCGTCAAAATCGAAATTTGCCGCAGTTGCCGTTGCAATGGAGGAATGTGCCCTGTCATATACCACTGCAGATGCTCTCATGGCGGAGCCTGTCTCTAAATAATAGATTCCAAGTCTTTCTCCGCTTCTTGAAATGTGCTTTGTTCCTACGTTGTATTTTCTTAAAGCAGCCACTGCACACTCACCGATGGGGTTCCCCGGAACTGCAGTTACGAACTGAACGTCATGTCCATAGTTTGCCAGGGAAACGGCTACGTTAGCCTCACCGCCGCCATAGTTTACATCAAACTCATCTGCCTGGATAAATTTCTCATTATTTGGGGTAGATAATCTTAACATGATCTCGCCCATGGTCACAAGTTTTGCCATTTTCTATTCTCTCCCTAAAATTCTGTTATTATTTTTATTATCAGCTTTAGCTTATCTGCGCGCCCCAGGGGGCCCTCTCTGCCGGCTTCGCCGCCATTTACCTTGCTGCGGCTACTGCCTCGACGAATTCCTTTGCCTTTGCTGTGACTGCCGCAAAATCTCCGGTCTTAGCGCCTTTTGTTAAGCTGCTTCCTGTACCAACGGCATAGGCTCCGGCCTTGATCCACTTATCCACGTTGTCAACGTCAACGCCGCCGGAGGGCATGAACTCTCCCTGGGGAAGGGGTCCTTTAAAGGAGCTGATTGCTTCCGGTCCCATGATGTTGCCTGGGAAGATCTTGATCACGTCACAGCCGCACTCTAAAGCGGTGATTGCTTCGGTAGGTGTCATAACTCCCGGCAGCATAGGCACTCTGTAACGGTTGCAAAGCTTGATCGTCTCAACGTTTAAGCCGGGGCTTACCACATAATTGGCTCCTGCAAGGATCGCAGCTCTTGCTGTTTCCGGATCAAGAACTGTTCCTGCTCCAATTACTACATCTGCATTTTTGCTATATTTTTCAGACATTTTTGCGATGAATTCAATTGGATTTCCTTCATCCATGGTCATTGTGATTTCAATGAAATTGATGCCGCCTGCAATGATGGCGTCAACTACCTTTTCGCCCTGCTCAAAATTCTTTGCACGAACAACAGCTACCAGACAGTCTTTTTTCATCCTTGATAAAACCTGTTCCTTTTTCATCATCCTTCTTCTCTCCTTCTTTATTTTCGCATATACGAATCAACTTCATATTTACGATTCCTATACCTGAAATATTAATCGTTTCCGGCCATTTTGTCAACAGGTATTCCTTATATTTTTCCAAGAAATCCTAACAAACGGGAAACCTCCATGCCCTTTTGGGAAACCAGCATTCCCAAAGCCTCATAATCTTCCGAAGGCTTATAAAGACTGGAGATGCTGATGGCTCCCAGCACATTGCCATCCCGGTCAAAAACCGGCGCTCCCACACACTGCATATGCTCCTCCATTTCTCTTGCATCAAAGGCATAGCCTCTCTCCCTCACCTTCTTCAGTTCTTCAAGGAGCTGTCCTCTGTTTCTGATGGTCCGCTCTGTGAACTGAGTAAATTTCAGCCGGTTGATCATCTGCTCCCTGGCTTCCTCCCCGCTGTAGGCCAGGATCACCTTTCCAAGGGAGGTGCAGTACATAGGATTTTTCGAACCAACGGTAGCTGTGGTAATAATAGGATTCTCCGGTTCGAACTTACATATGTATACCACATGATGATCCGACGGAATTCCAAAAAAGACCGTTTTTCCCACTTCCTTTGAAAATGCTTTCAGCACCGGCTCAATGATTCCGATAAAGTCCAGATTGTTCGTATAGTTAACGCCAATGCGGTAGGCCATCAGACCTATGGTATAATTCTGCTTCTGCCCTCTGGTCACATTCACCATACCCATTTCAGCAAGGGTCGTCACGATATCGTAGGCGCTGGTCTTGGGTAAGTCCAGTTTTTCGCAGAGATCATCTAAGGTAGCCCCCTGGGGCGTTCTGGAGATCAGCTTTAAGATCTCCACAGTTCTTTGTGTCGTTCTGTTCAGTTTCATGGTTTTGCCTCCATTTCTATGTCCTAGTATACTCCTGAAAACCAAAAAAAAGCAAGATGAATTTCGTATATGCGAAACATTTGTAAGTGTTTACAAAATAACCGGGATTTCTTTTGATATTTTTTGAAAACCACAAATCAGGGATTGTAATATCTATCAGAATTATGTATAATAAACTGAGTATGTAAATACTTACAATTACGGAGGTGATGTTTTTGAATATCTACGATGTTTCCGAACATGCTCACGTATCCATTGCCACTGTCTCCCGTGTCATCAACGGGAATCCCAATGTCAGTGAAAAGACCAGGAAACGGGTTCTGGACGTCATGGAAGAACTGGGCTATACTCCCAATGTATTTGCCAGAAGTCTGGGATTAAATACGATGAAAACCATTGGGATCATGTGCGCTGATTCTTCTGATCCGTGGCTGGCGGAAGCTATCTATTATCTGGAAAAGGAGCTGCGGGGCAATGGTTATGATTCCCTCCTCTGCTGCACCGGCTATCTTCCTGAAACCAAAAAGAAATACCTGGAACTTTTGCGTTCCAAGCGGGTGGATGCCATTATCCTGACCGGTTCCCATTATATAGAGGCAAAAGCAAAGGACAATGCCTATCTAATAGAGGCGGCAAAGGACCTTCCCATTATGCTGGTCAACGGAAGTCTTGACGGTGAACAGATCTACAGCACGGTTTGTGACGACCACGCCGCGGTCTATGATGCCACTTTACGGCTTTACCACTCCGGCCGATCCTCGGTGCTTTACCTTTATTCCGGAAATTCCTTCAGTAATCTGCACAAGATTTCCGGTTACCGGGCTGCTGTAAGAGATGCCGGTTTTCTCATACGGGAAGAGCTTATGGTGCTCTGCCACAAAGATCTGGATGCTGCCATGGACCGGCTGGACACGCTTTCCCGCTCCGGAGTCCATTTTGATGCGGTTCTGGCTTCTGAGGATATTCTGGCTGTTGGAGCTGTAAAGTATGCAGACAAGGCTGGACTTAAGGTGCCTCAGGATTTAAGCATCATCGGATACAACAACTCCATCCTGTCTAAGTGCACCACCCCTGAGATCACTTCCGTCGACAATAAGGTGGAAGCGCTCTGCACCACCACCGTGAACACTCTCATGAAGGTACTGGAAGTGGGTAACGTCCCTACGAAAACTACCATTACCCCTGAGCTGGTAAAACGAGGTACTACTAATTTTTAATTTCATATATTCAAGGAGGACTCTCTAACATGAAACAGTTTATGGACAAAGACTTTTTACTGTCTACCGATTCAGCCAAGGCACTTTATCACACCTATGGGGAGAACATGCCCATCATAGACTACCACTGCCATATCAATCCCCAGGAGATCTATGAAGACCGCAAATTTGATACCATCACCCAGGTATGGCTGGGAGGCGACCATTATAAATGGCGCCAGATGCGCTCCTGCGGCGTGGATGAAAGATATATTACCGGAGATGCTTCTGACCGCGAGAAATTCCAGAAGTGGGCAGAAATCCTGCCAAAGCTGATCGGCAATCCTCTTTATCACTGGAGCCACTTAGAGCTTCAGAGATATTTCGGTTATACCGGCCATTTAAATGGTAATACCGCGGAAGAGGTATGGAATTTATGCAACGAAAAGCTTCATGAGGATTCCATGAGCGTGCGAAATATCATCAAACAGTCCAATGTCAAACTGATCTGCACCACCGACGATCCTGCAGATACGCTGGAATGGCACAAAAAAATCGCTGAGGATCCTTCCTTTGAAGTAAAAGTGCTTCCTGCCTGGAGGCCTGATAAGGCTATGAACATCGAAAAACCAGATTTTGCCGCCTATATGGCAAAATTATCCGCTGCAAGCGGCGTGGAAATCAAGGATTTCGCTTCCTTAAAGGCTGCCTTAAAGAACCGTATGGAATTCTTCGCAAGTCAGGGCTGCAACGTATCCGACCATGCTCTTGAATACGTTATGTACGCTCCTGCCGATGAAGCGGAGCTTGATGAGATCTTTGCAAAAGGACTTGGCGGCAAGGCCATTTCAAGGGAAGATGAATTAAAATACAAGACTGCTTTCATGCTGTTCGCTGCAAAAGAATACAACCGCATGGGCTGGGTGATGCAGCTTCATTATGGCTGCAAGCGTGACAATAATGCCATGATGTTTGAACAGATAGGTCCTGACACTGGTTTTGACTGCATCAACAACTACGCTCCTTCCGCACAGATGGCTGATTTCTTAAATGCACTGAGCGCAACCGATGAGATACCCAAGACTATCATTTACTCCTTAAACCCCAATGACAACGCCTCCATAGGAACCATCCTGGGCTGTTTCCAGAGCAAATTCCCCGGGAAGATCCAGCAGGGCTCCGCATGGTGGTTCAATGATCATAAGGCCGGCATGACCGAGCAGATGACCTCTCTGGCAAACTTGGGAAGCCTTGGTAACTTCATCGGAATGCTTACCGATTCCAGAAGCTTCTTATCTTATACAAGACACGAATACTTCCGCAGGATCCTCTGCGAGCTGATCGGCGGCTGGGTGGAAAACGGAGAATATCCGGATGACCAGGAAGCCCTGAAAGAAATCATTGAGGGAATTTCCTTTAACAATGCTGTAAGGTATTTCAATTTTGAAATTTAATTAAAAACTGCAGATATGAAGTCATGATTCCAATCTATGTAATTGTATGGCTCAAAATAAATAATGCGCATGGAAAGGGGCTTAAAGCCTTTTCCATGCGCATCTTTATGCCGCTTCATGGAGCAATAAACTCAGCCCAGCTGACGGCATTAAGTAATACCTCAAGCAAAAAAGGAGCCGGTCCTTTTTAAAAGACCGAACTCCTTTTTATTTTACTGAATCACCTTTACAGGACATTTTGCCGCGCATTTTCCGCAGTTGGTACATTTCTCATAATCGATGATTGCAACATTATTATCCATGTGAATGGCGTCGAACTCACATTGCTTTGTACACAGCGTACAAGCGATACAGCCTACCTCACATTTTGCCTTCACGTCTTTGCCCCTGTCATGGGAATTACATTGAACCAGATGCTTTGCCTTATAGGGAACCAGGTCGATCAGCTTGCTTGGACAGGCAGAAACACATTTGCCGCAGGCTACGCACTTCTCCTTATCCACCACTGCCACACCATTAACCACATGTATGGCGTCAAACTCACAGGCCTTCACACAGGAGCCGTATCCCATGCAGCCATAGACACAGGCTTTTTCTCCGGAACCAGGCACCACCGAGATCATCCGGCAGTCGTCAATTCCGTAATAATTGTACTGGACCTTTGTCTTATCACAGGTTCCCTTGCATTTTACAAAGGCGACCTTCTTATCCAAAGAACCGGCCTCAATTCCCATGATCCTGCCGATCCTTTCTGCTACCGCTGCACCGCCCACAGGACAGGCAGCAACATCTGCCTGACCTGCGGCAATGGCCTTGGCCAGAGCGTCACAGCCTGCATATCCGCAGCCGCCGCAGTTGTTTCCCGGAAGCTCATTACGGACAAGAATCTCTTTTTCATCTACTTCTACTTTAAACTTTTCGCTGGCAATCCCTAAGAACACACCGATCAAAATACCGATGACGCCCACAATAGCTGCCGCTAATATGATACCTGTTACCATTCTTTCGTCTCCTCCTTATTTGATTAATCCGGAAAATCCGAAAAATGCGATTGCCATCAGGCCGGAGGTAATCAGGACAATTGGGGACCCCTTAAAAGAATGGGGAACGTCATTGTATTCGATTCTCTCACGGACACCCGCCAGCATAACAATGGCAATGGTAAAGCCTACGGAAATACCCACACCGTTGACAACACTTTCCAGAATGTTATATCCCTTCTGCACGTTGGTTAAGGCCACGCCCAAAACTGCACAGTTGGTGGTGATCAAAGGAAGATACACTCCCAGCGCCTCATAAAGAGCAGGCATTGATTTCTTTAAAAACATTTCTACAAACTGCACCAGAGCCGCAATGACCAGGATGAACACGATGGTCTGTAAAAACTCCAGATGAAGTCCTACCAGGATTCCCTTATAAATCACGCTGGTAGCAAATGCTGCAATGGTAATTACGAAAATAACGGCTGCGCCCATACCGGCAGAGGTCTTCACATTTTTGGAAACACCAAGGAATGGACAAAGGCCGAGAAACTGGCTGAGCACTACGTTGTTGACCAATGCGGAGCCAATGGCAATCAATAACAATTCTTTCATCTACCCATCCTCCTATTCATCTTTCCTGGAAGCCGCCGCTTTTGCTTCTGCTTCCTTTTTTGCTGCCTGTGCCTTCTTTGCTGCCAGGGCCTCCTCTTCCATCTGCTTCTTTCTGGCCTGAAGAACCTCATGATTGGACATGCAGGAGGAACCGGTGCAAGCAGCACAGTTGCCGCCGCAGGCTAATTCAGAATTAGAAGAAGAACCGTTGGTTGCGGAAGGCGCTTTAAACTTGTTCTGAAGGGCTGTTAAAATAGACAGCACAAAGAACGCGCCTGGAGCCAGGACAAAAATGGAAATATGGAAATCTTCCGGAATGATGGTATATCCGAATATTGCGCCGGAGCCTAAGAGCTCACGGACAAGGCCGATGCAGGTAAGGGCAACGGTAAAGCCAAGCCCCATACCGATTCCGTCAAAGGTGGATTCCATCACGCCGTTCTTGGAAGCATAGGACTCTGCCCGGCCTAAAATAATACAGTTTACCACGATCAGAGGGATATAAATACCAAGGGCAGAATACAGACTTGGTACATAGGCCTCTAAAAGAAGCTGCACGATCGTAACCAGGGTCGCAACGACAACGATATAAGCCGGAATCCTCACCCGGTCCGGGATAATCTTACGAAGGGCAGAAATAAGCATATTGGAAAATAAAAGCACCACGGTCGTGGAAAGCCCCATGCCCACCCCGTTCACCGCTGACGTGGTAACAGCCAGAGTCGGACACATGCCAAGCATCAGGATGAAGGTCGGGTTCTCTTTTACAATACCGTTAAATAAACGTTCTACACATTTGTTGTTCATCTTCCCACCTCCTACCGGTCAATACTGTGATGCACGTAATACAATGCGGCATTGACTGCATTGGTTACTGCGCTTGATGTAATGGTAGCTCCACTGATGGCATTGATCTCGCCGTCACCGGCATTGCCGGATTTTGTTACGGTAAGAGATTCCTGATTCTTTCCTGCATACTGATCCTTAAACGCCGGTTCCTTGGCCTTTAAGCCCAGTCCCGGAGTATCGCTGATGGCCAGAAACTCAATGCCGTTAATGGCTCCGTCTTCTTTAATGCCCACGGAGATCTGCACCACACCGCTGTAGCTGTCATCAGAATGGGAAGTAATTACATATCCCATAACGGTCCCGCTTCCGTCCACTGCCCGAAGAGCATTGTCCACGGCTGCCTTTCCAAAGTTCTGGGAAAGCAGTTCTGCGTTACAGACTTCCACGGCTGCCTTCATTTCATCATCCGATATAAAATCAGCTGCTTCCGGAAATACCTTTTTATACGCCGCCTGATTCGCGGCCTCCGTTGCCTTTGCAATAGGTTCCTTTGTGATCTGATAAGCGCCGCCCAGCAAAAAGCCGGAAATCAGGGTGATTAAAAATAAAATCACTGCATCTTTCATAAATCCGCCGTTTTTCATCTTACTTCCCCTCCTTTCCAAATGCTACCGGAAGAGAGATCTTCTCGATCAAAGGCACCAGAATGTTGGCGATGATGATGGCATAGGAAACACCTTCCGCAGACCCGCCGAACAAACGGAATAATCCGGTGAGCACGCCTAAAAGAACGCCGAAAATAATCTGTCCCCTTGGGGTGATGGGGCTTGTCACATAATCGGTAGCCATGAAGAAAGCACCGAAGATAAGACCGCCGCCGCATATATGAGTCAGCACGTACGTAAGATCATGACGGCCGAAAACAAAGACAAATGCAGCTACAGTGATGATATAAGCAGCCGGAATCCGGATGGAAATTACCTTTCTGAATAAAAGGTAGGCTGCGCCAATGAGCAGGGCGATCACAGACACCTCGCCAATGGTTCCCGAAATCTTTCCAATGAACATGGCCGTTAAGTCAACTGCCTCTCCTGCCTTTAATGAAGCAAGAGGAGTGGGGCCTGCAACCGCATCATTGTATGTAAATGTGGTCATCTTTCCTGCAAACGAAATGAGCAGGAAACATCTGGCCGCCAAAGCCGGGTTCATGAAGTTCTGTCCAAGACCGCCATAGAGCTGCTTCACCACGATGACGGCGAATACGCCTCCCAGAAACGGGATCCATAAAGGTATGGCAGGGGGCATGTTAAGGCCCAGGATCATTCCTGTCACCAGGGCGCTTCCGTCACTTACTGTAACAGGTTTTCCCATAAGGGATTCAAATAAATATTCACTGAGAACACAGGACAATACGCTGACCAGCAAAATCAGCGCTGCTTTATATCCAAACTGATATACACCATACGCAGACGCAGGAATCATGGCAATGGCAACATCCAGCATAATATTCTGTGTTGTGACCTGATCCCTTGCATGAGGCGATGATGATACGTTTAACAATTTACTCATGCTTCCTCCTCCTACGCTTTCTTTCTGCTTGCCGCAACTTCTTTGCGCATCTCTTTAAATGCCTGGGTAAGAGGCCTTCTGGCAGGGCAGATATATGCACAGCAGCCGCATTCGCAGCATTCCATGCCGTTTAATTTTATAAAACGCTCCATGTCCGACCGTTCCGCAGCTTCCATTATCATCTGTGGAACAATATTGCCAGGGCACACCTTTACGCATCTTCCGCAGCGGATACAGGCGCTGGGCGCATTTTCCGCCACCTCATCCTTTGTCATGCAGGTAAGGGCGGAGGAAGTCTTTGTAACGGGAATATTTAAATTAAACAGAGCCTGCCCCATCATCGGGCCACCGGAAATCACCTTTGCAGCTTCTGTCTTAAAACCTCCGGAAGCCTCTAAAAGCTCGGTATAGCTGGTCCCGATCCTTGCATTATAGTTCTGGGGATTTGCCACGGCATCTCCTGTCACCGTAATGATGCGGCGGATCAGAGGAATGTTCTTTGCAACAGCATTATATATAGAAATAACCGTATCCACATTGTCTACCATGCAGCCAACATCTGCAGGAAGCATGGTGGAATTGATCTTTCTTCCTGTCACAGCATAGATCAGGGTACGCTCCCCTCCCTGTGGATATTTCGTCTGTAAAGGACAGACGGTAATCCTTGGCTCATCCTTTACAAGCTCTGTCATCAGCTTGATGGCTTCCGGCTTGTTGCTTTCAATAGCAATGACTCCCTTTGCATTGTCAAAGAGCTGAAGGATTATATTAAGCCCTTTTATGATACTCTCCGGCTCTTCCAACATCATCCGGTAATCGGAAGTTAAATACGGTTCACACTCCGCACCGTTTACGATAATCGTATCAATCTTTGATTCATCTTTTGGCGTCAGCTTCACATGACTGGGGAATCCTGCACCTCCAAGCCCTACTACACCTGCTTCTTTTACCAGGTTTCTGATCTCTTCCTTTGATAAAGTCTTAGGATCACGTTCTTTTCCAAAGCCTTCTACCGTCTGATACTTCCCGTCGTTTTCAATTATAACGGACAGGACCATAGAGCCATTAGCAACCAGTCTTGGTTCAATGGTTTTTACGGTACCTGAAACGGAGCTGATCACGCAGGCTGAAATAAAGCCCCCCGGCTCCCCGATTTTCTGTCCAACCAGCACCTGATCACCTGCCGCCACCAAAGGTTTCGCCGGTGCCCCGATATGCTGGGACATTGGGAACACCATCTCGCCTTTTGGCTGCAACACTTGTACAGGTTTATTTTCCGACAATTCTTTTCCCTCGTAAGGATGAATGCCGCCTTTAAATGTAGCCAGACCCATTTAACTAACCCTCTTTCTATACATTTCTTTGTCTCTCCCGGCAAAATTTCAGCATTTTGCCTCCTGAGACAGTATAACATAATTCGCAAATCGAAACAATGCATAATTACATATTGTATACTGTGTTTTATATACAACTCTTTTCATTTATCAGGAGCAAAACCTCGTTTTAGACCCTTTTATTGTGTTAAATAAATGACGATTCTCAAAAAAAGTGAGCCTTTTATGTTTTCATAGAAATACAATCAATCCGGTTCTTTTTTTGTTAATCCTCATAATCTCCCTTTTTATGACAGTGTATTTGAATTTATACACTATACTTTGTGAAATTTTTGTTAAATTTTCGTTTTTATAAAAGTTTTTCATGGGTTTTAATGGATGAATTTTATCACTTACGCCCTTTATTTATTAGAATTTTTAATAAATAAAAAAGGAACATTGGGAAACGGAATCACAAGTGACTGCATGGCTGCCGTTTTCTCCAATGCTCCCAAATGGGAATGCAGGGTGTGGCCTTTGGTTAATCCAGTTCCACTGCCCCGGTATAAAGCTGATAATATCTGCCCTTTTGGTCTAAAAGATCCTCATGGTCTCCCCGTTCAATGATCTCACCGTTTTCCAATACCATGATGGCATTGGAATTGCGCACCGTAGACAGCCGGTGAGCGATGACAAATGTGGTCCGGTCCGCCATGAGGCGGTCCATGCCCCGTTCAATGTGCTTTTCCGTTCTGGTATCCACGGAGCTGGTAGCTTCATCAAGGATCAGGATCGGCGCTTTTGAAATAGCTGCTCTGGCAATGTTTAAAAGCTGTCTCTGCCCCTGGCTTAAATTAGCCCCGTCGCCCTCCAGAACGGTATCAAAGCCGGCGGGCAGTCTCATGATAAAGGAATAAGCGGAAGCTGTCTTTGCGGCCTGGATCACCTCTTCATCCGTTGCATCAAGTCTTCCGTAACGGATGTTCTCCATTACAGTCCCTGTAAACAGATGGGTATCCTGAAGGACCATGGCAATGTTATGCCGGAGATTCTCCCGCTTGATATGGCGGATATCCACTCCGTCAATGGTGATCTCACCGCCCTGAATGTCATAAAAACGGTTTAAAAGATTTGTAATCGTGGTTTTTCCTGCGCCTGTGGAGCCTACAAAGGCAATCTTCTGCCCAGGCTTTGCATAAAGGCTTAAATCCTTTAAGATCACCTTATCAGGATCATAACCAAAGGTCACATGCTTCAGTTCTACATATCCGCTCATAGGCTCCAGCTCTGCCGCATCTTCGTCATCTGCCTGCTCCGGCTCCTCATCCATAATGGAAAATACCCGTTCCGCACCGGCAAGGGCGGAGAAAACATTGCTCACCTGCATGGACATTTCGTTGATGGGCCGTCCAAACTGCCTTGAAAAGGTTAAAAATACGGTCAGCCCGCCCACATCAAAGCCCCGGAGCACACAGAGCAGTCCTCCGATGCATGCGGTCAGGATGTAGTTTAACTGGCTTAAATTCCCCATAACCGGCATCATTACGCCTCCGAAAAACTGCGCATGGATCATATTGTTCCTTAAATCCTCATTGAGGATCTCAAACTCTTCTTCTGCCACATCTTCATGACAGAATACCTTTACCACCTTCTGGCCGCTGATGATTTCTTCAATATATCCGTTCACAGCGCCCAAAGAGCTTTGCTGGGCGGAGAAGAATTTCTGGCTTTTTGAAGCCACAAAGCCGCCCACCTTCATCATCACAGGTATCATGATTATGGTCACCAGAGTCAGCCAGATGTTCGTGTAGATCATGAGTACAAGAGTGCCTATGATGCTTAAAGCACCGGTAAAAAGCTGGATCAGGGTATTGCTTAACATCTGGCCGATGGTATCCACATCGTTGCTGAACCGGCTCATGAGATCTCCGGTGTTATTTGTATCATAAAACCGCACCGGCAGAGTCTGGATCTTTTTAAACAGGTCATCCCTTATTTCCTGCAGGGCGTTTTGTGCCACCGTCAGCATGATCCTGGACTGGGCATAGTTGGCGATCACCCCAATAAAATAAACGCTTCCCATGGCCATAAGACCTTTTGCAAGTCCTGAAACACTTCCCCTTCCTCCGCCGGAAGGGGCTATATACTGATTGATGATGGGACGCAGCATGTAAGAGCCGGCCAGCATGGCAATGGTGCCGATGATGACACAGAAAAGCGCCGCTCCCATGAAAAACTTGTATTTGTTTAAATAAGACATCAGCCGACGGATCGTTGCCTTGGCATTTTTCGGAATGCCGCCCTTTACCTGCCGGTTTCCTCCGGGCCCTCCCATTGCTCCCTGGCTCTTGACGGGCAGAGAAGTCCGGCCGTAACGCTTTTTCAGGCTGTCTATTTTTTTCCGCTTATCCATCATGCACCTGCCTCCTCTTCCCGTTCTCTCTGGGAATAATAAATTTCCTGATAAGCTTCACAGGACTCCAGCAGCGCTTCATGGGATCCCATGCCTACGATCTGTCCGTCATCAAGCACGATGATCTTATCCGCATTTTCTACGGAACCGATCCTCTGAGCAATGATGAATTTGGTGGTGTCCTTTAAAGTCGTCTGAAAACATTGGCGGATACGGGCTTCCGTTGCCGTGTCTACGGCAGAGGTGCTGTCATCCAGGATCAGTATTTTCGGTTTCTTTAAAAGAGCCCTGGCAATACAAAGCCTTTGCTTCTGGCCGCCGGATACATTGGAGCCGCCCTGGCCCAGATCCGTGTCATACCCGTCCGTAAAACTGGAGACAAAGCCGTCGGCCTGGGCGCTTTCCGCCATGAGCACCACCTCTTCCATGGTGGCGTTTTCATCTCCCCATCGAAGATTTTCTTCAATGGTCCCGGAAAAAAGAACATTTTTCTGCAGAACCATTCCAACGCCCTTTCGGAGGTTTCTGATGGAATAATCCTTTACATCAATGCCATCCACCAGGACCTGTCCCTCGTCCGCATCATAAAGGCGGGGAATCATCTGCACAAGAGACGTCTTTCCGCTTCCAGTTGAACCGATGATTCCAATGGTCTCTCCAGGCTCCGCCGTAAAATCAATGTGTTTTAAAACATTTTTCGACCTTCCCTTTACATACTGGAAGGAAACATTCTTAAATTCCACCCTTCCCCTTGTGACCTGGGCAGATTTTTCCGCCGCATGGTCATCGGTCAGATCAATTTCTGTATCCAGAACTTCTCTCACACGCCTCAAAGAGGCCATAGCACGGGAGGCCTGTAAAAATACCATGGATAAGAGCATCAAAGACATGAGAATCTGGACAATATAAGTGGTAAATGCCGTAAGATCACCTACCGGCATGTTTCCGCCTATGATCAGATTTCCTCCGTACCAAACCACGGCAAGAGTGGTGATATTCATGGCAAGGGTCATCACAGGCAAACTTACTATGACGATCCTCATAGCACTTAAGCTGCCTTCCTTTAAATCCAGATTTGTGGCCTGAAACTTCTTTTCTTCATAATCTTCCCTGACAAAGGACTTGATCACCCGCACATTTGTCAACGCTTCCTGCACTCCGGAGTTTAAGCGGTCGATCTTCTTTTGCATAACCTCAAAACGGGGAAATGCTATTTTTAGAATAATGAATATGGCCAGAACCAGTATGGGGACCACTGCCAGCAATATCACCATCAGCTGCCGGTTCATGAGATAGGCCATAATAAGGCCTCCGATCAGCATTCCCGGTGCACGGAACATCAGACGCAGGCTCAGCATCACCACATTCTGAATCTGCTGGATATCGTTGGTCAGCCTGGTGACCAGGGAGCCTGTGCTGAAATCATCGATGTTTTTAAAGGAAAACTGCTGAACCTTATGAAAAACATCCCTTCTTAAGTCCGTACTGAAGCAAATAGAAGCCTTGGAAGAAAAATAAGAGCCTCCGATCCCTCCTGCTGCCATGAAAAGGGCGATAACCAGCATTCTCCCGCCCATACTTAAAATGTATCCCATGTCTCTTCCTGCAACTCCGTTGTTAATGATCATGGAGGTCAGCTTGGGAAGCATGATTTCTCCTAAAACCTCTGTGAGCATCAGGAGCGGGCCAAGGATAAAGGCTCCCAGATACGGTCTGATATATTTCCAATATCGTTTCAAGTTATCAATCCTCTCTTTCTGTCATGTCCTTTTCCAAGGGGATCTGAGATAAATTGTCATAAATGCGGTCCAGATATTGTCCCATGGCGGCCAATTCTTCCTTTGAAAAATCACGGAACATCCGTTCTTCCACATTATGAAAAAATTCCCGGCTGTGCTCCACCATGTGCTTTCCCTTTTCCGTCAGGCAGAGCTTATTCATCCGGTTGTCTTCCTGGTCCACGGCCCGGGTGATGTATCCCCCTTTTTCCAATTTTTTTACCGATACAGCTATGGTTGCGGTGGACACATAAAGGCGTTCTGCTATCTCCTTCTGGGAGGCATTGGAGTGATCGGAAAGCATCATGAGAATCTGATGCTGACTGCGGTATACCCCTGTCTGCTTTAAGCGTTCATCCAGAATATATCGGTGCAGCTTCATAATCCTCATATATCTTACCATCACGCCATGGGTCGGCGAAAGGTTTCCCTTTAATCCTTTATCCCGGAACGGACACATTGGTTTCATTTGCAAATATTCCCCTTTCTGTTAGCTTACTAATAATTAGCTAATTAACTATACAGCAGTATATCACCTTATACCCTGGTTTGCAACCCGATAAATTTTGAAAATTTTGTGAATTTTCTACTATGATAACCCATTTTAGGGCTTCCATTCCCATGTCCAAAAAACTTTCCGCCCTGCTGCCTATAACAGCCATGGATCTTTCATGGCGGCATGGCATCACGGCGGTCAACTGCAGAAATCAGATTTTTTTCTAACCCTTTACCTTTTCTATTCCATTGGGAATCTTCACAGAATCAGAAAGTAAAAGCATCTGGTTCCATAGTTCTAAGTACTCTTTGCTGCTCATGTCTTTTATGGGCCTTTGCATTTCATATAACTCATGCATTTTTCCGTTCTTTATTAAAAAGCTTTCCGGCGTATGGTACTGCAGCTCAAAAATCTGGCCTTCAGGAGAGCGCAAGGTGGTATTGATTCCCTTATAAGGACTCTGCCTGTCAAGCCAGTAATTCTTGATTTCAACTGTATCATAGCCTGATTCCAAATAAAGCTCCATGGTTTTTAAAACCTTCTCCGCAAGCTCTTCCGCAGGAGCCGTATAAGTATATCTTAATATGTCCTTTACCTCATATCCCTGAAATCCCGGACCGTATTTCCTTTGGATCTTTTTCAGATATGAATTCCTGGATTTTATGCGGTTTTCCATTCCCGCCATGTCCATTCCTGCCCGTTTTGCCATTGCCCTGACCTGCCTTGTAATCTTTGGTTCATACTTCGCAGCCCTGTTGTAACAGGATATTCCCTTTACTTGAAGCCTGATGACCCCATGATCATACTGCCTTCCATCCCAAATGCGATTCCGCCACATTTTCTCCCCGCGCATTGTCCTGAATTTCCTTCGACACTTTTATCATATCATTCAGCATATGCAGAGGTCCCGGAAATTGTGTCTGTATTATTTCATGACAGGACCAAGGAATCCAAAAGCAGGAGGTCCATGAAAAAGCGGAGGCCTGAATCCTATGCAGGCCTCCGCTCCTCCGTCCTTAATCACAATTATCGTTTTCATTGCGCCAACGGCAGCGTGGATCATTGCACCCATCTCTAAAGCCGGCCCAGTATGCTCTTCTTCTTTCTTCTGCACAATTATCACGGTCGCCGCAATTATTGTTGCAGTTGTTGTTGCAATTGTTATTGCATCTACAGTTATTCCAGCAGGATCCGAAAAAGCAGCCCATATTTCACACCTCTCTTTTATTTATGTACTATATTATATGGGACGCTTAGACAAGATGTGAAAGAGGCGGATTTCAAAGCGTATGCATGATTCATTGCCCCCTCCCGGCAAACAGTGTTCCAACACTTCTGCCGATTTCATTTGTCACCGTGGAAGTGCCGACTTTTACTACGATTCGGTTTTGATACAATCCCATATTACACCTCAACAATTGCCGGCATATGTTTTGTAAGCGGCAAAAACCTGTGAATAATCTGCTTTGTTTCGATCTTCATATAACCCGTGGTTGTACCGTCGCTGCACCCGTACCATTCTTCACGGACAAC
This sequence comes from Lacrimispora indolis DSM 755, assembly GCF_000526995.1. Lineage (NCBI taxonomy): Bacteria > Bacillati > Bacillota > Clostridia > Lachnospirales > Lachnospiraceae > Lacrimispora > Lacrimispora indolis. Next base: position 5,659,146 of record NZ_AZUI01000001.1, read on the forward strand.
ATCTTTGTCAAAGACTATTTCCAAAGCATGATCGGTATCAAGCATTGCGCTGAAAACTGTTGCCGCACCAATCTTCGTTCCCAACATCTTTTCCATTAAATCCGCAGGGGCAAAGGATACACGAGACAGCCCTAATGCATTGCTGAACTCCTTTGACTTGAAAGGTTTATCACCTGCAGTAATAAACAGGTAAAAGGCTGTTTGCCGGCGATTGCAGAGAAACAAGGTCTTTACCATTTTCACGTTCAGCTTCTCATTAATCTGGAAGCAATCATCCATTGTAATTGCTTCATCGGTATCCACACGCTCAAATGGGATATGGAGAATATTAAGCGCATGGTATGTTTTTTCCTGTAAATCCGTTTTAAACCCGGACGGCGCAGTCGTATAAATATCACTTATAAAGAACATCATCAATTTCCTTTCCCTTGCACTTTTGGCATTCATAGTGTATCATGGTTTCATAAATTACAAAAACAAATGTTTATCATGGTTAGAATGACAAAATCAGATGAAAGGAGGTTGAAATTATATGGACATGAACATTCAGAAATACATGGCTTTCGTTAAAACCGTTGAGTATGGCAGTTTTACTAAGACAGCAGAGCTGCTGAATTACTCCCAATCCGGCATCAGCCGCATGATTAATGATTTAGAAAAGGAATGGCAGGTTTCGCTGCTTGAGCGTGGACGGGCTGGTGTACGCCTGACCTCTGATGGATTAATGCTGCTGCCATTTGCTCAAAGGGTGTGCAGCGAATATCAAAAATTACAGGCACAGGTAGACGAATTAAACGGTTTGCAGTCCGGCCTGATTCGGATTGGTACGTTTTCCAGCGTGGCAACTCATTGGCTCCCTAATATCATTAAAAAGTTTCAAAAGGATTACCCTAATATTGATTATGAGCTTCTGCTGGGTGACTACACAGAAATTGAAAGCTGGATTTTAGAGGGACGTGTGGATTGCGGCTTTCTCAGACTGCCTACACTTTCAGAGTTTGAAACAACCTTTTTAGATCAAGATAAACTGCTGGCAGTTCTGCCGGAAAATCACCCTATGGCTCATTGTGAGCGCTTTCCGGTAAAAGCGCTGTGTGATTACCCTTTCATGCTTTTAGAAAAAGGCGCTAAGGCTGAAATATGGGAAATATTTGAAAAATGCAATATCAAACCAAAAGTTCATTTTACGACATGGGACGATTACGCTATCATGTCTATGGTAGAAAGTGGATTGGGTATCAGCATTCTGCCGGAACTGATCTTACAGCGTATTCCGTATAGGATTGCAGTAAAGGAATTGGATATACCTGCCTACCGCAATATTGGTCTAGCAATGAAAGATAAAAAAACTGCTTCCCTCGCTGTTAAGAGATTTTTAGACTATCTGCCATTCAGAAACAAGCCGGAAGAAGAAAAACTGCAGTAAACGTTTCTCTAAAACTTTACGATCCTATGAAATGGTGATTGACAACAGGGCTGCTTGGTCCGATGGATGTTCCGCTGTTTCATCAGCTTTTGCTTTTGACAAACAATCAAGGTTTATGCTTAAAGATAATTCAAAAAAGTTAGCCTTGACTAACACCCACCCGCGATATTATAATTAGAATAATTCTAAAAGGAGTAATAATATGACTGCTTATTCATCACTAATTCTCGATATTATTAATTCATCAGAAGAACACCTTACTGCTGAACAGATCTATCTGAAATTGAAGGAGACTTCCTCAAAGATCGTGCTGGCAACTGTATACAATAATTTAAATACATTGTATGAGAATGAGCTCATTCAAAAGGTTGTAATAGAGGGAAGTCCAGATAGATATGACAAAAACATCATAAGACATGATCATCTGGTCTGTAAACAGTGCGGGCGTTTATCCGATATTGTACTTAAGGATCTAACGGCAAATCTAAAAAAAGAAATTGGAGAAGAAGTTCTTTCTTATGATTTAAAAATCAGCTATATTTGCCCTTCTTGCAGACAGGGAAAAGACAGCAAATAAGCATGACTCTAAGGAGTATGTGCTTAAAATATAAAAGGAGGTATTTATCATGCGATCTATAACAAAATTAAACATTCAGTACTCCCACCGTTTTCTCAATTATGAGGGAGAGGCCCAGTATCTTCACGGACATACCGGTTTGCTTACCATTGAGGTTGATGGTGATGTTGACGGCAGAACAGGCTTTGTGTACCCCTGCAACAGTATCAAACGTATTGCCTGGGATTACTTAAAAAACTTTGACCATGCTCTGATTTTACAGAAGGAAGATCCCATCTTACCGGAAATATTAAAAGTATATGAAGCACAGGGAATCCGTGACGGTGCAGAAACCAATACCATGGTTGGCGAGCCATTTGATACCGCGTTGGCAAAAGCTTATCCTGAGTGCCGTCTTGTGGTAGTTGAGAAAGTTGCGACCTGCGAAAACCTCATAGAAGTTTTCTACAGCCTGCTAAAAGATAAGTTGAACATTAAGAAAATGACATTCGCTTCAGGCGACAACTGCGCTTCTGCGGAATTTTAAACGAACTGTTTTTTTGACCAAATAAAAGAAAAAGGGGCTGGTGCACAAATGGATGAAAGAATCTATTGGAGCAGCTGCTCCTTTTTCATGCTTAAGAACCCATAAAAAGCTATGCAGGAAAAAAGCTGAGCCATAATATTAACCGGCAATATGAGCCAACACAACATAATGTGCAACGCAAAAATAAAAAAGCCTGGTAAATACCAGACTTTTTTGAGTGGAGCAGACGGGAGTTGAACCCGTGTCCAAAAACCAATTCCCTGTTCTTCTACTATCATAGTTAGTTTATTGACATTCCCTCCACCGCCCGGGAACTAACACCCTGACAGCTTCAGTAGCTTCATATTACGACCGTATGCTCAAAGCTTTGCAAACGTCGTTTCTCACATCGTCGATGCCGGGATCTTAAAGTGTGAGTGCCTTAAGGCCGACAAGCTGCATTAAGCAGCTAATGCTAATTCGTTATTGTTAGCGTTTATATTTAGGTTTGCCATTTAACGCATCGCATGCGGATAGCTTCACCAGCTGCATAGCCCCTGTCGAAACCAGTACTGCCCCTGACTGGTACTCTTCTGGAGAGCATTCTCATACTAACATGAATGAAACCAATTGTCAAGACCTCCGCTTTGGCTGCCGCCATTACCTTGTGGCAATGCTGCCTTAAGATTCCCTTTCTGTGTTTTTTTGTCATAAAATAAAAGAAGCCGGCTTCCGGCCATTCCCTTCCGGGAACGACCGGAGGCTGACTTCCTTATTTTTAACGTTTTTCTTCTCTCAATTCCTGAGACTCATATTCTCCCGGCCTATTCCGCCTGCAGGGCAGCCATGGTAAAATAATTATAAGGCTGATTAAAATGAGGCAGGAAGAAAATATCCGTCAGCTTTAACCGGTCAATGGTGACCTGCTCCTGGATCGCAAGGGAAAACATGTGGATTGCCATGGAAATATCATATTCTGAACACAGCTGTGCACCCAGGATGATCCGGGTTTTCTTATCATAAACGATCCTGATTTTCACTTTATAATTGTCATGCTCAATAAAGGCCGGTTTCTGGGTATCCTCATAATCCGCTGCTGCCGCATCATACCCCAGCTTTTTGGCCTTTGCATAAGAAATTCCTGTTGAAACCATTTTCAGGTTCCAGATACAGATCCCATTGGATCCCTGGACGCCAATGGATTCCAGGGGAGTGCCGCATGCATTATGTGCAGCCACAATTCCGGAACGTACGGCATTGGTGGCCAAGGCGATGTAGTTTGTTTTCTGAATGGAATTGTCAAAAACGGTTGCACAGTCACCGATCGCATATACATCAGGGCGGCTGGTCTGCTGCCGTTTGTCCACCAGATACGCTCCATTGGAGAACAGCTCCAGCTCGTCCCTGCCTAACTGGTTATTTGGCTTAAAACCGATTCCCAGTATTACCATGTCGGCATGATATTCGTTTTTGTCGGTGATCACTTTTTCCACCTTGCCGTTTCCGGACAGCTTTTTCACGGTTTCTCCATAAACCAGCTGAATGCCGTGGCTTGTTAAGTTCTCGGACATGATATCGGAAAATTCCTGATCATAATAGCCTGACAGGCAGGTGTGCATGTTGTCGATCAGGGTGACATTCTTTCCTACGCGGCGGAATGCTTCCGCTAATTCAACGCCAATATACCCTGCCCCTACAATTGCCACATCCTTTATGGAGTCATGGTGCAGTTTATCAATGACATCCTTGGCATTCTGAAACAGCTTTACATATTGGACGTTGTCCAGATCTTTCCCTTCAATATCAGGAGATATGGGAAGAGAACCTGTTGCAAGAATCAGTTTATCGTATTCCTGCTGGTATCTCCTGCCATACTTTCCCACAGCATAAACAAGCTTTTTATCATAATCAATGCGGTCCACTTTGGTTTCCATGTAAACCTTTGCGCCTTTTTCTTCAAATATGTCCTTGTTGCAATAAAACAGGCCTTCTGAGGAATGGATCTGCTCCCCGATCCAAAGAGCCATACCGCAGCCCAGAAAACTGATGTTGTCATTGGAATCAAATATAATGACTTTTTTATCTTTATATTTGTCTAAAATTGTGTTGATTGCTGCCGTTCCGGCATGGTTTGCCCCGATTACAACGATGCGTTCCATAAATAGCCTCCTTAAAAGTCTTTTTTCTTATCATACCACATCGTTAAAATAAAAACAATTATTATTATTAAAATTCTGCTTTTTACAGATCGTCAATCAGGGCGCTGCTCTTGGCATAGGCCGTACTTTTGGCTTCAAAAAAGTCAGTTTTGATCAAATTGGCGTTGCTGTACTGGCTGACCCAAAACATGGTCTCCGGCTCCCTGTCATGGCCCTGATAGATCTTTTCCCAGCCAAGGCTTGCACACCGTAAATTTCCCAGATACATGATGTAGTCTGTGATCATTTCCCTGGTAAGGCCCGGCACCTCGTCTCCGATAGCATAGCAGCCCCAGGCGATCTCCTGCTCACAGCCTTGCCTGATCATTTCCCGGTAAACCTCCACCCGTTCCCTGGTAAACAGCTCCGGCTCCTCCTTTACCAGTTCCAGGATCATGTTGCGGAACAGCCAAAGATGCGTGTTCTCATCCCGGTTGATGTAGCGGATCTCCTGGGAGGAACCTGTCATCTTATGGTTCCGTCCCAGGTTATAAAAGAACATAAAACCGCTGTAAAAATACACGCCTTCCAGAATATAATTAGCCACAACCGCCTTCATAAAGGCAAATGCGCTTTTGTCCTTTTGAAATTCATTATACAGATCACCGATAAAGGTATTGCGGGCAAGAAGATAAGGGTCGCTCTTCCACTGATAGAGGACTTCATTCCGCTTCTGAGGCTCACAGATGGTATCCAGCATATAGCTGTAGCTCTGACTGTGCACCGCCTCCTGGAATGTCTGAATGGAAAGGCAGAGATTGATCTCATTAGCAGTCACATATTCCCCAAGGGCCGGTAAATTGGCGGTCTGGATGCTGTCTAAGAACACCAGAAAGGACAATATCTTATCATAAGCCCGCCGCTCCTGAGGACTTAATAAAGGATAGTCCTTCCGGTCCCTGCTCAAATTGATTTCTTCCGGAATCCAGAAATTATTCATGGCCTGGCGGTACCAGTCACTTACCCAGGTGTATTTCATGTTGTTAAAATCATTAAGGTTTGTCGTGTTGCCGTTGATCATCCGGCGTTTTCTTACCTCAATTTCCCCATCCGGATGAAAAAGGGGCCTCTTTTTTAATTGTTCCATATCGGTCTTTTCACTTTCTCCAGTTTTATTATTCTCCTAAAGGCCCTTTAGCTGGAGCAGGCCTCGCAGTCATCCACTTCCAGACTTTTGGAGCGGATATAATAAATGGTTTTCACACCCCATTCCCAGGCCAGGATATAAAGTCCAAGCACCTGGCGAAGGGTGTAGTCATTGGTTATATAAAGGTTCATACTCTGGGCCTGATCCACATGGCGCTGGCGGACTCCTGCCGCCTGCACAGACCATTTCTGATCAATGTAATGGGCATTTTTATACTTCCAGAATGTGTCCGGCGATAAGTCCGGGGCCACCCTGGGCACCAGACCGTTCTTTTTTTCCTCCAGATAATACCGGTTTAAAACAGGGTCCAGTCCTGCCGTGGTTCCGGCGATCATGCTGGTGCTGCTGGTGGGCGCTATGGCAAGGAGCCAGCCGTTTCTCATTCCGTGGGCAGCCACTTTTTCCCGAAGGCTCTTCCACTTTTCAGAGCAATATCCCCGTTTATCAAAATACGCCCCTGTCTGCCATTCACTGCCTTCATACAGATCATATCTTCCCTTTTCCTCAGCAAAGTCGCAGCTGGACTGGATCGCCGCATAATTGATTGCTTCAAACACCCGGTCGGAAAATTTTAAATGCTCCTCTGATTCCCAGGAGATCCCGTTTTTTGCCAGCATGTGGTGATATCCGCTCACCCCAAGCCCCACCGGACGGTAACGAAGGCTGGTAACCTGGGCATAGGGAACAGGGAAAAAGTTTAAGTCAATCACATTGTCCAACGCCCGGATGGCGCTCCTGGTCAGTTCCGTCAGTTCCCGGGTATCCTTAAGATCGATTTTTCCCAGGGAAAGGCTTGCTAAGTTGCAGACCACAAAGTCACCAGGTTTTGTTATTGTTACCACAACGGTTTCCCCGTCCATTGTCTGGATCTGCTGCTCCACGTGTTCCACGGCGCTCATGTTCTGGGCAATTTCCGTACAAAGGTTGCTGCAGTAAATGATGCCGCAGTGGCTGTTGGGATTGGCCTCATTTACAATATCCCGGTTAAAAGTAAAAGGCGTTCCGGTCTCCACGGCACTCTTTAACACCAGACGGATGATGTCCTTAATGGGGATGACCCGCTTCTGGATGCGGCTGTCATTTACACAATCAAGGTAACGCTCCTCCCACTGGGCTCCATAAGAGTCTTCCAGCGCCCAGCCCTTTACAGTCAGAATTTCATGAGGGCACATTAAGTACCAGTCCCCCTCGATGTTCTCCTTTGCCTGCTTCCAGAACAGATTGGGGTAGCAGATGGCAGGAAAAACATCGTGAGCCTTCATCCGGTCATCGCCGTTATTGGTTTTCAGAGTCAGAAATTCAGGCAGATCCTTATGCCAGACATCCAGGTAAACCGCCACCGCCCCCTGCCGCACTCCCAGCTGGTCCACTGCCACGGCGGTATCATTGGCCAGCTTGATCCACCGGATCACACCTCCCGCAGCTCCCTTAAAACCGCGGATCGCGCTTCCTGCAGCTCGGACTTTTCCAAAGTAAAGGCCCATGCCTCCTCCGAACTTGCTGACCTTAGCAAAGCTGTCAATACTCCGGTAAATTCCATCCAGGCTGTCCGGCACTGTATCAATAAAGCAGGAGGAAAGCTGATGGTAAGGCTTTCTGGCGTTTGAAAGGGTGGGGGTGGCCATGGTGACCTTTAAGGTGCTGAGCATATCGTAAAACCGTTTTACCCAAGTCTCCCGGTCTTCCTTTTCCAGCATGGCAAGATGCATGGCAATTCCCAGAAACATTTCCTGGGGTGTTTCCAAAGGCGTATTCTGACGGCTTCGGATCACATACCGGTTAAGCAGCAGCTCCAGCCCTGAATAGTTGAACAGATGGTTTCTCTCCTGATCCATGAACGTTTCATACCGGTGGATTTCTTCCTCCTTGTAATTCTCCAGTATGTAATCTCCGTAAAGCCCCTCCTCTGTAAGAAAACAGATTTTATCGTAAAAGCTGCCAATCTGCCTCTGGTCAAGCTCTGCCTTTAACCTGATGTCAAAACGCAGCAGGAGAAGTCTTGCTCCTATATATTCCCAGTCCGGCGCTTCCTGGGTCGTCAGCTCCACCGCCGCCTGGATCAGTGCTCCCAACCGCTCCTCAAGGCTCATATCTTTCTTGCAAAACCCTGTGAATTTTATGGAAAGGTGATCCAGGTCATAGGATGGGGAATCCCACTCCTTTTGGATTCCGTCCAATACTTCTTCCAGTTCCTCTACCGCTTTAAAATATTCCAGAATTTCCTGTTTCCCATTTCTCTTGTCCATTTATAATTCCCGCCATTCCATGATTTATATTAGTATCAATAACTGTTATCCAATATCACATGTAAAAATATACCACAACATATAGTTAATTTCAACCATTGACATACAAAATATTCGTTCTCAGGATATTTTCTTCTTTTTTTATCATGAAATGAAAGGCTGAAAAACCAACGAGTAAAAAACGCCTGAACTCTTACAAAATAAGAGTTCAGGCGTTTTCATTTAAAAGAAAGATCTTATCTGGAACCGCGTACATAAGGCTTTCCAAGACCTTCCGGTGCATGGCTCCTCCCAGCGGTACCCAGGAGGGCGGCCAACGTGATCAGATAGGGAAGCATGGACAATGCCTGGGAGGGAAGGGGAACACCAACTGCCTGAAGGCGGATCTGCAGCGCATTGGCGGCGCCGAACAAAAGGGCTGCTCCCATCATTCCAAAAGGAACATAGCGGCCCAGAATAACAGCTGCAAGGGCAATGTAGCCCCGCCCGGAGGTCATATTTTCCGAAAAATTCCCCACCTGTACCAGAACCAGATATGCACCTCCCATTCCCCCCAGCACTCCGTTTAAAACCATGGAAATGTACTGGTACTTGTAAACCGGTATCCCTGCCGAATCTGCGGAACGGGGACTTTCTCCAATGGCTGCAAAGGAAAGCCCTGTGTTTGTTTTTTTATAAAAGAGAGCTGCCCCTATGACCAGAAAATACATGAGATAGGTGAGAATATCCTGATAAAAAAGAGCGTTTCCAATGAGCGGAATGCCGGAAAGCACCGGGATCCGTACCTTAAGAAGAGGCTGGATCTGCTGGTAGGATTGTCCCCCCGACATGAGCTTATACAAAAAACCGGTAACCCCCATCACAAAAATATTGATGGCGATCCCGCTGACTGACTGGTCTTTTGACAGCTTAATTGACAAGACTCCATGGATCATGCTGACAGCAGCTCCCCCTGCCATGCCGCAAAGAAGCCCCAGAGTCATGCTTCCTGAGTAAAACGCACCTGCAAAAGAGAAAAATGCGCCGGAAAGCATGACTCCCTCCATTCCGATGTTCAGAATTCCGCTTTTTTCCGAAATAGTCTCCCCAAGCCCTGCATAGGCAAGAGGCACAGCCATTCGTACTGCCGCCGATAAAAAGGCAGTCAGAAAGCTGACGGTTAAAATCTGGTCCAGCATCTATTTCCCCTCCTTTGGTCTCATTTTCCCGGCAAGAAGCTCTCTGCCCAAAATGAGCAGCACCATAAAGCCGATGAGAAAATCCACAATGGAGGACGGAACCCCCATCTGCCTTTGCATGGAATTTGCGCCTACCTCCAGGGCAGCAAATAAAACAGAGACAATCAGCACTCCCACCGGATGGTTGGAGGCCAAAAGGGTTATGAGAATTGCCGTATACCCGCAGCCTCCGGAAATGCCTTCCAGCAGTTTTTTCTGAACTCCCAGTACCTCCACAGCTCCTGCGGTCCCGGCAAGTCCTCCGCTTAACACCGCCGACAGGATGATGTTCTTCACCACGGAAATACCGTTTACCGCAGCAGCCCGCTTATTAAAGCCGACTACCCGGAACTCATAGCCTGCGGCCGTTTTTTCCATGAGAAACCACACAAAAAGCACGGCACCAAGTGCTATAAAAATACCTGTATGAATCCTGGTGGGCTTTAAAAAGCGTAAAAGCGTTGCTGAGGCATCTATTTTTTCCGATTGGGGGATGCTTCCCGCCGGATCCATGAGAAAGGTGCGGACAGCTATGCCCAAAAGATTCATGGAAATATAATTCAGCATAATGGTGCATATGATTTCCGAGATTCCAAGCTTTGCCTTTAAAATGGCTGCCAGCAATGCCCATAGTCCGCCAAACAGGAATCCGCAGGCAATTGCCAGAAAGATCCGGAAAATCCCCGGAACTCCGGCGGTATTTAAAGCCACCCAGGCTGAGGCAAGGGCTCCTATGTAAAACTGCCCTTCCCCGCCGATATTAAAAAATCCGGTCCGGAAGGCCACCGAACAGCCAAGTCCGGTGAGGATTAAGGGAGTTGCTTTCACAAACACTTCCCCAAACCCGCTCCTATTGCCAAAGATTCCGTTGAAAAACATCCGGCTTGCCGTGAGAGGGTCAGCTCCTGACAAAAGGACAAGGATAGCTGCCGCACCAATGGAAATCAAAGCAATTTTCCCCAGCTCAGCTGCCTTCATTTTTTTCATTTGGTCCATTGCCTACCTCCTTTTGTGTCACTCCGCCCATATAAAGCCCGATTTTAAATACATCGGCTTCTTTTCTGTCAAGGATCCCCATGATCCGTCCTTCAAACATCACTGCGATCCGGTCGCTTAAGGAAAGGATCTCATCTAAATCGGCAGAAATGAGCAAAACGCTTTTTCCCTTGTTTTTCTGCCTGACAAGAGTCTGATGAACAAATTCCGTTGCCCCGATATCTAAGCCTCTTGTAGGCTGGCTGGCCACGATGAGCCTGGCTTCATTGGAAATCTCACGGGATAAAATCACCTTCTGCTGGTTTCCGCCGCTCATAAGCTTTACCGGCGTCCTGATCCCGCTTTTTCCCGACGTACGGATCCCATACTCTGTAACGGCTTCTAATGCCCGGTTCTCAGCTTCTTTATAATCCAGAATCAGATTTTTTGAAAATGGCGGCCGGTTAAACGTGCGCAGAATCAGGTTTTCCGTTACCGTCATATCCACGACCAGACTGTCTTTATGGCGGTCATCGGATATATAGGAAATGCCCTTATGAAAGCGTTCCTTTACAGACCTGTTGTCAATGGCCTCCCCGCGGAAGACAATGCTTCCCTCCGTATGCTTACGGATTCCCGTAATTACCTCGGAAAGCTCCTTTTGCCCGTTTCCTTCCACTCCGGCAATTCCAAGGATCTCCCCTTTATTAACCGTAAGACAGATGTTATCCAAGATTTTTTTACTCTCTCGTTTTTTTGACAAGGAAACACCTTCCAGACTTAAGGCTGTTTCCTCTGATGGTTTTTGACCTTTTTCCTTTTTGCCGGAAAGGGGTCTGCCTATCATATGGGCGGACAATTCCTCCGGTGTAGTATCCGCTGTGACCAGTTCCTTAACCGCCCTGCCATCCCTTAAAATAGTGACCCTGTCACTGATTGCCATGATCTCACTTAATCGGTGGGTAATGATGATGATCCCATGCCCTTCTTCCTTTAACCGCTTCAATACGTTAAAGAAATTTTCAGTTTCCTGAGGGGTCAAAACTCCTGTTGGTTCGTCTAAAATCAGCAGGTCTGCCTTCCGGTATAATGCTTTTAAAATTTCCACCCTCTGCTGTTCTCCCACAGACAGGCTGCCAACCTGATTCCGGGGATTTACAAAAAGTCCGTACTTCCCTGCCAGCAGGCAAAGCTCTTTTAAGGCCGCCTTTCTGTCAAGGATTTCTTTCTTATGGCCATACCCCAGAATGATGTTGTCAAGCACCGTCATCCGGTTTACCAGGGAAAAATGCTGATGAACCATGCCGATCCCACGGCTTATGGCATCGGCAGGAGACTTAAACCGGACAGGCTCTCCTTTATAGAGGATCTCTCCTGCCTCAGACTGGTAAATGCCGAACAAAATGTTCATGAGCGTGGTCTTTCCTGCCCCGTTTTCCCCCAACAGGGCATGGATCTCCCCTTGTTCCACAGACAGACTTACATCCTGATTGGCATATACACCGGAAAATGCTTTTGTAATGTGTTTCATTTCCAATAATGGCATATGGAAGCTCCCTATCTCACCTTTGTATCACATGGAACGGTAAACTCTCCGGATGTGATGGCCGACACCTTCTTTTCAATTTCTGCCTTCACCTCATCCGGGATCTGAGCCTCTAGTTCATGGTATGGAGCAATGCTCACCGCCCCTTCCTTCATGCCCAGCTCATAGATTCCTCCTGCAAAGCTTCCGTCAGCCACTGTCTTAAATGCAGCCTCGATCACCTTGGGAATATGATATACGGAAGAAGAAAGAACCGTTTCAGGAGCCAGCCCGTTCTGGTCATAGGAATCGCCTGTGGCATAAATCTTCCCTTCCTTTGCCGCATTGATGGCGCCTGTGCCGGATTCATTGGCACAATGGCCGATGATGTCAGCTCCATTATCGATCATGGCCTGGGCAGCCTCCTTTCCCAGAGCCGTATCTGTAAAGGAGCCGGTCCACGCAGTCTGTACTTCTATGTCAGGTTTCACGGACTTTGCCCCATCCTCAAAGCCATTCATGATTTTCACAAGGGAGGCACCCTGAATGGGACCTACAAAACCGATCTTATTGCTTTTTGACATTCCCGCTGCAAGCATTCCCATGACGTAACCGCCTTCTTCGCATTTGGTCACATAGGAAGCTACATTGTCGGCAGAAACCTCACCCTCTGTTACAATGAATTTTGTATCCGGATACTGTCCGGCAACTTCAACGGCAGGATCACCGAACTCATAGCCATGGCCGATCACCACATCATAACCATTTGCGGCATAATCAGCAAATGCGGCTTCAATGTCATCAGGAGTTAAATTTTCTGTATAAGCGGTTTCACAGCCATAATCGGATTCCAGAAGCTTTAATCCTTCATAGGCGGTCTGGCACCAGCCCATGTCGTTTGCTGCGCCGGAAAGACAGAGCGCCACCTTAAAGTTTTTTGCAGTCTCAGCCTTTGTTCCCGCTGTTTCCTGCACCTCTTTTGTCTCTGCCGCTTTTGTGCAGCCTGCCAAAGATGCTGCCGCCATAGAGGCAGCAAGAACCAGGGCTGCCAGCTTTCTCATGTTTTTCATAATGTTTCTCCTCTCTTGTGGTCAATTGGGTCATTGCTTTATGGTTTCAATATCCGGATCTGCGTATGGGTGATATAGCCGGAACTCTGGTTTTCCACAAACTGGTCCAGAATATTAAAATTAATGGTAAGGTCTTCAAAGTGTAAATCCGGTCTTGCATTTCGGATGCGCATGGTGGTGGCGGGAACAGTCTCATAAGGGCCTAAGTGATAGCCGCAGAGGAAATCGCCTGCAGGGATCCTTCGTATCTGGTCCTTTCTTAAATGATCCGGCAACGGCTCTTCTGAAGGATATAAATAGGCTCCGAAATATTTTTCTTCCCCCTGATAAAAGGCGATGGTGGGATAAAAATAAAAGGAATTCTGCCTGTAGAGAGCCTCTTCCTCTCCAATGGCAAGGTAGGCCCTGTCCTCAAAATGGCGGACAGTAATTTCATCTGTACGGATATTCTTCATCTCTCCTTCAATAAAACGCAGCTTTCTCTGAATGGCCTCATCAATGGAAATCAGTTCCTTCCATTGCCTGTGAAGCTCTTCTGAACGCTGTTTTAAAGAATCCAGTGCGGAATTTGCGTGCTGGGTGCTCCGCTGCTTTGAGATTTCCTCCAGGGAATAACCAAGCTTTCGCATATAACATATGGTTGCCAGCTCATAAACCTGGTCAAACTCATATTTTCTTCTGCCGTTTTTTATGTCCCGCATCCGTGGCTTAAATATGTCTATGCTGTCATAGTAATACAAGGTCTGTATATTTAACCCGAAAAGGGAACTCATCTCTCCAATGGATAAAAAGTCCTTCAAACCGTTTTCCTCAACTTTCCGTGGTCAGGCTGCCTATAAAAACGGACGGAACGCCTCACTTGGATTCCGTATCACCCTGGTGCAGACCGCCTCCCCCTCAGAAGCCAGCTTTTTCTCATCCACTCCGGTGATCACGCCATCCTTATAAACCACTTTTCCATTAATCATAGTGAGCCATACGTTTCCTGTCAAGCCAACCCTTGCAAGGAGGTTCTTAGGATCATGGACCGCTCCCGCAAGCTCCAATGCTTCCCCGTCGATCATAAACAAGTCGGCAGCCTTTTCCGGTTCTAAAGAACCCAGATCCGGCCTTCCCAAAGTCTTTGCTCCGTTGATGGTAGCGATTTTTAACATATCATAGGCAGATACGCAGCCGCCTCGTTCCTTTGTATGGTAAGCCTGCATCATGTAGGATAAACGAAGGGCGTCCAGTAAATTGGAGCTGTCATTGGTCGCAGACCCGTCGCAGCCAAGGCTTATGAGAACGCCGGCCTCCTGCATGGCCCTGATATCAAGAATGGGAAAGCCTCCCAGCACGGCCGGCGTAGGGCAATGGGAAATACCGGTTCCTGTTTCCGCCAGTATGCGGTATTCCTCCGGAAGCACTTCCCAGTTATGGGCGTACCAGACATCTTCTCCTATAAAGCCAATATCCCGGCACCATTCCAGGGTGCGTTTTCCGTAGCGGGCCTTGATTCCTTCCGTCTCCCCTTCCCCTAAATGAGTGTGCATCCGCACACCCATGGCTCTGGCTGCAGCAACGGTTTCAATAAACGTATCCGGCCGGCAGTTGATGGGCTGGCAGGGCGCCATGACGATCTGGCGCATGGAATAGGGTTTTGGGTCGTGATAGAGACGGATGAGCCTTTCGCAGTCCTTTAAAAATTCATCGGTAGTTTCCAGCATATTATCCGGAATAGAACTTCCCTCGCTCCGGGGGAGCGTGTTGCTTCCCCTTCCTGCATGATAGCGGATTCCCATAAGCTCCGCCGCTGCCATCTGCCGGTCCACCGGGTCCTTGCCGGTTTTCTTTGTATAGCAGTACTGGTGGTCAAAGGCGCAGGTACAGCCGTGCTTGATTAAGTCGGCAAAAGCCGTAAGAGTTGAGTAGTAAATGACATCGTTATCAATGATCTGAAAAATCCGGTAGATCTTGTGGATCCAGTCCATGACCGTCAGATTGGGATAATCAATGGTGATCAGATTCCTTACAAAGGTCTGAAAGAAGTGATGATGGGTGTTAATTAGACCTGGATATACAAACTTCCCTGTCCCGTCAATGACTGTTGCACCTTCTTCCTCCATCTCACGGCCTATGGCCGCAATCTTGGGCCCATCCATCAGAATATCGGCGTCTTTGTACACATGGTCATTTTCATCGCAGGTCACAATTGCTTTGGCATTTTTTATCAGAACTTTTGAAGCCATGTTATTCCTCCATTCCCAAAGCGGCAACATGCCGCCGTTTAAAATTGAGGTCATTATATATCCTATAGTAACTATAGCTTCAAGTTCAAAATGTCCGTTGATTCATTAAATAAATTTATGATCATTTTATTTTTTTCTTATAAACAGGGGTTTTGTCCTTATCTTCCGTCAAAAGCCCCTCCATACTCCTTTAAATCCAGTTCTCCGAACAGGCTGTCCACCGCCGCCTTATACTCTTCAAGATGCTGGGATTTGCGGATTCTTTTCCCGTGTTTTTCGCTGCCCTCAAACATCTGGATCATATAAGCCCACAGCTCCTTCATCTTAAACAGGATATTCCTGTCCCCTGACATGATCTCTTCGTATCCTTTCAAAACTTCGTCATGAAAGGCTTTTAACCGCCCCTTCTCCATGCTCTCCCCGTTCTTTATTTCTCCTGCAAGACCTGGATTTGCCACCAGCCCTCTTCCAAACATGACACGGTCTATGGATGGAAAGTAAGCGGTGAATTTCTTATAATCTTCCATGGAAAATAAGTTTCCATTATAACATAAGGGGTTTTTGCTTAAGGAAACCGCTGTTTTTACGGCCTCCCAGTTGGGTTCATTTCTGTAAAAATCCCTCTGGACCCTGGGATGGAGAATCAGTTCCTTTATGGGATATTTATTATAAATTTCCATGAGCCTTCCCCATTCCTCAGGACTGTCCTTTCCGATTCTGGTCTTCACGGAAATCCTCATGTCCAGTGCGGAAAATATCTCATCAAAGAAAGCCTCCAGCCGGTCCGGATTCCCAAGAAAGCCTGATCCCCTGCCCTTGGAAACCACTGTTGGAGAAGGACAGCCCAGATTTAAATTCACTTCCTCATAGCCGTATTGTTTCAGTTCCTTTGCTGCCCATATAAAATCTTCTCCTTTATTGGTGAGAATCTGAGGGATGACATGCAATCCCCGGTTATGCTCCGGCAGAAAATCATTTTTTTCCCTGGAGGTAAACTTCCGGTTCTGGGTGGGTACAATAAAAGGAGTGACATACTCATCGATATGATTGAAAAACATATGATGAGCGTTCCGGTAAACATAGCCGGTGATCCCCTCCATTGGGGCAAAATAATACTTCATATTTCAGTCTCCATCTTTTATGAATTCTATATCGGTACATTTTACCACATCAGGTGACAAATTCATAGAAGCCCATTTACAGAATCTGTCAGGAAGTGATATAATATAAAGCAAAATGCCATTATTCTGGAGGATCCATCATGACACAATTAAAGAACTTACTGCCAGCAGCCGCAAAGGCCCTTTTCCTTACCGTCCTTATTTCCGCCGCTTCCTCTTCCGTCTCATGGGCAGAAGAAGAGATCGGACCGGCCTTTGCACCTCCGATCACGAAAATAACCGCCCCTGAAATCGGACCGGGCATGCGAAACAACTCCAACTTTGTAGTAGTCCTGGATCCCGGCCACGGCAAGACCGGCGGACATTTTTCCGGCTGCCACTTTGAATATAACGGAATCACCTATTATGAAGATGAGATCACCATGAAGATTGCTTCCTACACAAAACAGTATCTGGAGCAGTTCTCTAACTATACGGTTTATTTAACAAAGGACAGTGCGGAAACAACCGTACCTCTTGATCAGCGGGCAGCCTTTGCCGCCTCTGTCCAGGCAGACCTTTTTGTAAGCCAGCACGTGGACTCGGCTTTGGGGAACGGTACGGTAAAAAATGCTTATGGCGTAAGCTCCATGGCTCCCAGAACCGGAAGGTATAACAATGACCTGGCCCTCCAGTCCCAGGAAGCTGCCAATACTATTTTAAAGCAGCTAAGCACTCTGGGACTTCACAACCGGGGACTGATCCTCCGGGATTCAGAAAACGGAACCATGTTTCCTGACGGAAGCCAGGCCGATTATTATGCAATCCCCCGCTATTCACAGATGTATGGGATCCGGGGCTTTATCATTGAGCACGGCTTTATAAACCACACCAGCGACTTAACCCTGTTTCTGTCAACAGAAGAACAGTACAAGGCCCTGGGAGAGGCAGATGCAAAAGGGATCATGGAATATCTGCAAAAAGCCGGAAAATCCACACTTACCCAGACAGTACAGCCAGCACAAACAGCTCAGGCAGCCCAGGATACCAACAACCAGAATGAAGGAACCGCTGCTCCTCTCCCTGCCTCTGACGGCAAGGGACCGGGCGTCAGTTAATTGCTGTATCAATGGCTCTTCAATGAAGAACACAACCAAAACTTTGCCTAAAAAGGTGCCCGCGTACCTAACTCCCCTGCCTCTCATCAATGAGAGACAGGGGTTTTTTCATCCAATGGCAGTAACAATAGTCAAGCGGATATTCGCAATCCGCTTCGCTAGTTGCTCACGGCGTCCCCGATAGTGCGGGGGAGGCCCTGCCCCGCTTTATCGGGCATAACCGAACAGCAGCTGTCGCTGCCTGTCAGGTGGAGCTTGTACTCCACCTGACACAAGCAAGTCCCACCCACTACTTAATGCTTTTCGCATTTGAAGTAGGGGACTTACTTGATTCGGTTAAAGAATGCCGTTAAGAAAGTGTTAAAAAATAGCATTAAATTCCTGACTTCTTCACGATTATTGGCCAAATCTCGCTCTTTTATTAGTAAATTTATTTATTTTTCTGTTGAAAATATATATTAGTTGGTACTATAATGGAGTCATCAAAATACGAAACAGGAGGTATGAAGTAATGGATGCAATTTATTTTGTATCAATGGGGTCATTGTTGGGGATTTTCTTTGCCTGGGTTATGTTCCTTCGTGTTAAAAAGCAACCGGAGGGCACCTCGGAAATGGCCAGGATCTCTGAGGCTGTAAGAAAAGGGGCAAATGCCTACTTAAGACGCCAGTATTCAGGGGTCGCAATTTTTTTTATTGCAGTTTTTTGTATTTTATTAATTATGGCTTTTAATGGTTTCCTTAGCTTTTTTACCCCGTTTGCATTTTTAACGGGTGGTTTCTTCTCAGGTCTGTCCGGATTCATAGGAATGCGTACAGCAACTATGGCTAACTGCAGAACAGCAGAAGGAGCTTCAAAAAGTTTAAATAAAGGACTCCAGGTGGCCTTCTCAGCCGGTTCGGTTATGGGTTTTACCGTAGTCGGGCTTGGACTTCTGGATCTTTCTATTTGGTATTTCATTTTAAATGCTGCTTTTCATAATCTTCCGGTAGACCAGCGCATTACGGAAATAACGGCTAATATGCTGACCTTTGGAATGGGCGCATCCAGTATGGCCCTTTTCGCCAGGGTCGGCGGAGGTATTTTTACCAAGGCCGCTGACGTGGGAGCTGATCTTGTTGGTAAGGTAGAAGCCGGTATTCCCGAAGACGATCCACGTAATCCTGCTGTTATTGCCGATAATGTGGGGGATAATGTAGGGGACGTAGCCGGAATGGGCGCTGATCTTTACGAATCTTATGTAGGTTCTATTGTATCAACGGCAGCTCTTGCAGTTGCTGCAGGATATGGAATCAAGGGCGTATCCATCCCGATGCTTTTGGCAGCGCTGGGAGTTATCGCATCTGTTATCGGTACATTTTTTGTTAAAACAGAGGAAGGTGCCTCCCAGAAGAATCTTTTAAAGGCCCTTAGAACCGGTACCTATATCAGTGCGGCGGTCATTATTATTGCGGCGTTTTTTATCATAAGGATGCTGCTTCCTGACCATATGGGGCTTTATGCTGCCGTCCTTTCAGGATTGATTGCCGGCGTGTTGATCGGAGCTATTACAGAATATTACACATCAGATACATACAGCCCAACCCAAAAATTAGCCCAGTCCAGCGAAACCGGAGCTGCAACAGTCATCATCAGCGGGTTATCTCTTGGCATGCTTTCCACTGTCGCACCGGTAGTGATCGTCAGCATTTCTGTACTTGTAAGTTACTATTGTTCCGGAGGTGCCAATGATTTTAACCTGGGACTTTACGGCATCGGATTGTCTGCAGTGGGGATGCTGTCCACTCTGGGTATTACACTGGCAACGGATGCCTACGGACCCATTGCTGATAATGCCGGCGGCATCGCTGAAATGACACATATGGATGCTTCCGTTAGACAGAGAACAGACGCACTGGACTCTCTTGGCAACACCACGGCTGCTACAGGAAAAGGATTTGCTATCGGTTCCGCTGCCTTGACCGCTCTTGCGCTGATCGCTTCCTATGTTGATAAAGTGCATCAGATTCAGCCAAACCTGAACCTGGATTTAACTATAACCAATCCAAAAGTACTGGTCGGATTGTTAATTGGTGGTGTATTACCGTTCCTGTTTGCAGCCCTTACCATGGACGCAGTAGGCAAGGCCGCACAATCCATTGTATTGGAGGTCCGCCGTCAATTTCAGACCATAGCCGGTATTATGGAAGGAAAAACGGAACCGGATTATGCTTCCTGCGTTGATATGTGTACAAAATCGGCTCAAAAGCTGATGATCGCACCGGCCATGATAGCTGTGGTCATTCCTATCGTAATCGGCCTTTTATTAGGGCCGGAAGGCGTGTCAGCTCTTCTTGCGGGCAATACTGTTACCGGTTTTGTTCTTGCAGTCATGATGGCTAACTCCGGAGGCGCATGGGATAATGCAAAGAAATATATTGAACAGGGTGCACATGGCGGAAAGGGAAGCAGCCAGCATAAAGCCGCTGTGGTAGGCGACACCGTGGGAGATCCCTTTAAGGATACTTCCGGGCCTTCCATCAACATTCTCATAAAGCTTACTTCCATGGTTTCCATTGTATTTGCATCACTTGTCCTGACTTTCCATTTATTATAATGAAAACTACATACTACCTGTAATTTATAAACAATAAAGAAACATACAATGCTTTCCCGGCAATCCCCAATCTGGAATGTTCTTAAAAACAAAAAACCTTCAAGCCCGGCAAAATCCTTGCCGACAGCTTGAAGGTTTTATTGCTGGCATAATAGCCGCAATCTTACTCTTCAACAAACATGTCCTTACCAACTCCGCAAACTGGACAAACCCAGTCCTCAGGTAAATCTTCAAATGCAGTACCTGGCTCAATACCAGAATCCGGATCACCGATTTCAGGATCGTACACATATCCGCATGGCTCACAAACATACTTTGCCATCCTATCACCTCCTTTAACTTCACTGTGCTTTCTTTATAGCATATAATACCATTTTTATCAATAGGTTTGTTTCACATGTCCTATTTAATTCTATGAAATAAAATCTTCTCGCATAGGGGTAAAAATATCTACCAATATCCCCTTTTCAAGGCAAACGCAGCCATGGACGATGCCATCCTGCTTTAACAGGCTGTCCCCCGCCTCTACTACCTTCTTTTCATCTCCTATGGTGAACTCAAATTTTCCGCTGGCAACATAAGTGATCTGGGTATGGGGGTGGCTGTGAAGCTTTCCGACAGCCCCCTTCTCAAACTGGTTCTCCACACACATCATACCATCACAGTATGCCAGAACCTTTCTGACAACGCCTTCTGCTGCCTGTACTCCTTCTATATCCTTATTGAATACCCATTTTTGATTTTTCTCCGGCTCTCTCATCCTGTTTTCTCCTTATCTTCTTTCTTTTTGCAAGTCCCTAACTCCAATTCTTCCACACTTCCGGCCGGTAACCCACCGAGGCCTGCCTTCCGTTTCTCACAATGGGAGTTTTCAGCACCTTCTGGTTCTCCAAGACCTTTTCATCCTTGTCCTCGTCAGCGATGTACTGAATAAGCGCCAGAGCCTCCCGGTCCTTACAGTTTTCATCAAGCATGGCGTCAAGTCCTCCTACTGCCTGCTTAACTCCATTGTACTCGCCCTTGCTCAGACCCTTTTCTTTCATATCAATAAACTGGTACTTGATTCCCCGTTCCTTGAAATATCGCTCCGCTTTCTTGGTTTCAAAGCATTTTCCGGTTCCAAAAATCTGTATGTTCATGGGCCTTGTCCGCCTTTCCGGTTCTTTTTCCAACAGACCCATTTTAACACAAGGAGCCGTTGATTTCAATCCATAACCAACGGCTCCTCATGATCAAAAACTTATTTTACATACTGGTGCAGCGTTTTTCTCACTGCTCCGGGACCTTCCAGCATTTCATAAAGCATGGCTTCAATCTTATGAGAAAGGCCTGCTGAAACTAAATCAGTTCCAAAAAGAACAGGATTGGACAGGATTTCTTCCAGTCCTTCCTTTTCCTCAGGCTGTTCTCCCAGCTTAATCCCCTTTAACTGGTCCTTTAATTCTGAAAGCATGGGATCGCTGCTGATCTCCATGGGGTTTCCTTCATCATCCACGCACAGAAGATAACGGAGCCAGCCGGCAATGGCCAGTGGGATGGCGGTCAGGCTCTGCACATCCAGCTGATCATCTGCCAGATATGCCTTTATGGTCTCTCCAAAGCGGATGGGGATCTTCTGGCTTGTATCCGTGGCAATTCTCTGAGGCGCATCGGGAATAAAGGGATTGGGCAGACGGTATTCAATGACCTCTCTGATGAAATCCTCCGGACTTAAGATCCCCGGATCCGTAACCACCGGCAGCCCCTCTTTGTAGCCGATTTTCTCCACAAGAGCTTTTAAATCCTCATCTCTCATCTCTGCTGCAATGCTTTTATACCCCAGCAGGCAGCCAAAGACTGCCAAAGCCGTGTGAAGGGGATTTAAACAGGTGGTGACCTTCATCCGTTCCGTCCGGTTTACCGTGTCTCTGTCCGTTAAATATGCTCCTGCCTTTTCAAGCTTTGGCCGGCCGTTTGGGAACCTGTCTTCTACTACCAGGTACTGTGGGATCTCCGCATTGACAAAGGGAGCAATGTAGGTGTTTTTGCTGGTAATGATGGGGGCCATGTCTTCCATGCCCACTTCTTCCAGGGACCGCTGCACTTCCTCTGCAGGCCGGGGCGTGATCTTATCGATCATGGTCCAGGGGAAGGAAACCTTGTTTTCATCTGAGATCCAGGCCAGGAACCCCTCAGGAGCATAGCCCTTTTCTGTCCAGGCTCCTGCAATGGAAACAACGCTGTCTTTTAACTTCTCCCCGTTATGGCTGCAATTGTCCATGCTGACCAGTGCCAAGGGAACGCCTCCTGCAAGATACCGTTTAAGAAGAAGGGCTGTGACCACGCTCATGGCATGGCAGGCCTTTTCCGGTCCTTCTTCCATGTCCTTTTCCACCACAGGAAAAAGCTCTCCACGGAAGTTTGCCAGGGCATATCCTTTTTCCGTAATGGTAAAGCTTACCATCTGAAGAGACGGATTTTTAAAAGCCTCCGCCAGATATCCGAAATCCTTTTCATTGCCAACATCGGCCTTTACGCCTTTGGCAACGCTGGCAATCACCTCCCTGTCCATGGTTCCGTCCGGTTTTAAGCTGACCATCATGGTCATATTGTCAAAGGGAGTGTATATTTTATCAATGATATCATAATCAAAGGTATCTGCCGCTATGATGCCGCTTTCCTCAAGGCCTTCCTCCAGAAGACGCTGCTGCAGCACCGCAATAAATCCCCGGAAAATATTTCCTGCTCCAAAATGGATCCATCTGGGTGATTCATCCGTAGTCTTTATCATTTTTTTCCAGTCAAATTCCGGCAGCTTTATGGAAGCCTTTTCCCAGGCCTCCCGGTTTGTTAAACAGGATTGATTCAGTTTCATAAATCCATGCCTCCTATTTTTTATTTTTATGGGTTTTATCAATGGCTTCCCAAAGACCCAGCAGATAATTTGCTCCAATGGCCCGGTCGTACAGCCCATATCCCGGACGGGCCTGTTCTCCCCAGATCATGCGGCCGTGATCCGGCCGGATATACCCTTCAAAGCCAGACTCATACAAAGCCTCCACAATGGCGAACATGTCTAAATCCCCGCAGGAAGAAAGGTGGGCAGCTTCGTCAAAATCCTTTTCCGAAGTATGGCGTACATTCCTTAAATGGGCAAAATGGATCCGTTTCATACCTCCAAATTCCCGCATCATAGCTGGAAGGTCATTGCTTAAATCACTTCCCAGACTGCCTGTACACAGAGTCAGTCCATTATAAGGGCTGTTGTTTAATGCAAGAAATGTCCTGATATTTTCTGCATTGGTAATGACCTTTGGAAGCCCATAAAGAGGCCATGGCGGATCATCGGGATGGATCGCCATTTTAATATCATACTTTTCCGCATAGGGAACCACTGCATCCAGAAAATATTTCATATTGTTCCAATACTGTTCCCTTGTCATGCTCTGGTAAAACTCAATGTCCTGAGCCATGGCATAAAGCCTCTCCGGTTCCCAGCCCGGCAGGGAATACCCTCTGGCCTTTCCCTCCATGGCCTTTGCCATCTTTTCCGGATTCATCTGAAGCACCTCATCATGGCGGTATGCCATAACATAGCTTCCATCCTCTGCCGGAAAAGCCAGGTCACTCCGTGCCCAATCCATGACCGGCATAAAATTATAGCAGAGACATTTGACGCCTGCCAGGCTTAAATGCTCCAGGGTCTTTATATAAGCATCAATATACTCATCCCTGGAAGAAAGGCCCTTTTTTATGTCCTCATGGATATTGACGCTTTCAATTACCTCCATCTCAAGACCGGCCCCATTGATCTCTTCTTTCAGGGCCTTTATGGTCTCCAGGGGCCAAACCTGTCCCACAGGCACTTTGGGCAGGCAGGTAGCCACACCGGAAACTCCCGGGGTCTGACGGATCTGGTCAAGCGTCACGCTGTCATCCCCGAAAGGGAACCAACGCATAATCATTTTCATGCTGCAATACCTCCGTTTCCTTGCTCCTTATTCTTTTCTAAACGCAATAATTTATGACTATTAAGTCTTGCTTTTAGTATATATCTAGTATACTAGTAGTTCAATCAGCATATTTAATAAATATCCACTTTTTTTTTATACATTATGTACAAAGCTTTCCTATTTTTCAATAACCCTCTTCAGGCTGACGAAAAAAAGCAGCAATAAAAGATGGATGCCTTTTCATCTTTTATTGCCGCTCTTATTTATTCTTAAAGAATTACGTTCTATGAATCAAACCAGATCAACGAAAATACCCCGGATACTCTTTTCTCAGAGCTTCCTCATCGATCTTATATCTGGATAAATGCTTTTCCATCAATTCTTTTGCCATGGCTCCGTCCTTAGCAGCTATGGCTTCCACAATGGCCTGATGGTCGGAAATCGTTTTCAAATCCTTCACAGCGATCAGTGACATGCTGCGTATCCGGTCAAAATGAATGGTAATGCTGTCCATGAGCTGATAGACCTGGTTTTTGCCGGTTATGTGAAACAGCAGCCGGTGAAATTCATCATCCAGCTTAAGAAGCTTTTCAGGAGAACGGTTTTCCAAATAAAACTCCTGAAGCTTTACATTCTCTTTCAGCTCCATGACCGCTTCTTTTCCAGCCATCTTACAGGCCAGCTCCACAACTGCGCATTCCAGGACATTACGCATAAAACGTGCCTCTTCCACCAGATTATAATCGATCAAAGCCACCGCACTTCCCTTTTGCGGATAAATCTCCACGATTTTCACCTTTGACAGCTCGATTAAGGCTTCCCGTACCGGAGTCCGGGACAAATGCATTTCCGCGGATAATTCATTTTCGCTCAACATGCTCCCGGGAATTAAATCAAGATGTATGATGTTATCCTTTAACATCCTCAGTGCATATTCCCTTCCTGTCTCTTTGGAATACCGTTCTGTCAGCCGCATACCATGACCTCTTTTCTCAAATTCTGTTCATACATAGAATAAGCGAAATCCTTATCATTGTCAAGCACTAGTATACAAGTACGTTGCTGCCCGGAGGTTTCGGCCTCCGGGCAGCAGCAAATGGATCTGTATGGGGAATTTTAATATCTCATTGGGAGGATTTCCAAGTACTCCTTAACCGTAGCCCCTGCAAGGAACATATCAATGATCTGCTTTCCTAACGGATTTAAATCATCGGTATAATATTTCATCAGCTCCTGAGTAAAGAAGTCTGTCAGTATTTTTGCTCCGGCATCGTATCCCTGCACTCCCACCTCCTGCTGGGTCTCTGGCCTTAAAAATGCTCTTCTGATGTACTGGCCGTCAATTTTTAAGGAATCAAGGCCAAAGCCCAGAATCGGACAGCGTGCTTCCACCAGATGCTCCGGTTTAAACTTGGCGCTGCCGCGGCGGGCAATGTACTCTCTGGCAACCCACTGGGGCATAAAGCTCACCTCATAGGCGCCGATATGCTGGTTGGGGATCAGGACATACCGGGTATTGGTCGAATGCAAAATCTGGTCAAGGAGCAGGTTGGCCTGAGTCACCATTTTACCGGTTGCAAAAGGCCAGTAAGAGCCGACGCCTTCACTGGTCATTTCCAGAGAATCAATAATGCTTGGATTGTTAAATCCCCTTGGTGCCACCAGACGCCATAACCAGGCCAGGGCGGGGGGCAGGATGTGCAGAATTCCAAGGATTCCGTAGGTGGGGTTTTCCTTTGTACATGCGGGAGTCCGTACGCCAAAGCTTCTCACATCCACTTCCACAGGAGTGTCAATGGCCTTGGGAACCAGCCTTCTTGGTAAAATGACACGGGGGTTGGGGCAGGGTTTTCCGTTCTGATCCAGGGTATGCTCCCAAACCAGACAGGTTGCACCGGCTACTGCCTGCATATTTAAGAAAATAAGAGGCTCTTCCGGCTGGATCAGTATTTTTTCATATTGGGGTGAAGTACCGTAGCATTTGATATTATCCAACCGCAGAAACCATGCGGATTCTGCATCCTTGACAACCAGCTTTTTGCTGTCATTCTGCATTTTCGGATGGCACAATGCCATATCATCTGTCACAGGTATGAGATCACAGGTTTCATTTAATACCAGATAGTTCTTTTCACCAGTCACCGTATTTCTGCCTAAGATAGCTCTGCCATCCATTTCTTTGTGGATGTCTTCGATCATTTCACTTTTCCCGCCGCCTGAGGCGCCTTCGTGCATGATCACGATCTCATTGTCATAAGGGGTGATGACTTTTACGGTTGATGCATGAGCAGTCACCCAGCCTTCCTCTTCACCGATATTTAGAAGAACTCCGTAAATTCCCTTTTTGGCGCTTGGGCCAGGATATAAATTATAGGAATATACTTCATGAATTTCCTCCAGACGGTTATGGACAACGATCTGCTTTCCGTCAAAATGAGTATGTCTGAATGGAGGAGCCAGAAAAACAACGGCTCTTGGCTCAAAGCCGGAAGAAATCTCGTCAATATTTAAAAATCCCTGCAAATCTGCAAGTCCGGCAGCAAAAAAACCTGCGTTTAACGGCGAGATCAAAATCGAATCATATCCATATTCAAGTCCGCCTGATTTAAATGGGAAAAAAATCAGCTCCTGATTTTTCAGCCAGTCAAAGGTTTCCGTTCTTAAGGAATCAAAATCAGACGGATAAACCTCCTCATATCTGGGTTTATCCGTTGGCTTCTTATCTGCAATCAGCAGACAGTCCGGATCACGCCTTCTCATATAGTCATCCGTATAATTGACCACAACACCGTTTTTACACTTTGTAGCGGTTGCTTCCAATACCGTGCCTTTGCCTTTCACTTCATATTCAATGCGAAACTCGGTATTCTCTGCATTTCCCATTGCCAGGGTCAGCAGCTCTTCCCTTGTCTTTGGAATAACAACACCTTTTGACTGAGCCAATATGTCCTGTACATATTCGGGTAAATTCATATCACGTAAAGATTCCAGCATATTTTCCTCCGTTCCTGCGCACGCCCTTATGCACATCTGAAATTTGCGCCGTACA
Source organism: Lacrimispora indolis DSM 755 (assembly GCF_000526995.1). Classification (NCBI taxonomy): domain Bacteria; kingdom Bacillati; phylum Bacillota; class Clostridia; order Lachnospirales; family Lachnospiraceae; genus Lacrimispora; species Lacrimispora indolis. The sequence continues at coordinate 5,686,055 of NZ_AZUI01000001.1, forward strand.
TGGGGCCGGCACAAACCATGTAATTAATTGTGATTCTCTTCAACCTTTGTTCCCAATTTTATTAAGTATTACATAGTTTCTATTTTAATATTCCAGGCATGTGATCAATCCGGGGCTGTCTGGAAAAACCTTCCCCTTCTCATGCCCGTACCTTCCGTTATAACGGGAAAACCCCAGGGATTTCCCTTCATTTCCGTCTTATATCCTTTCATCGCCTCCTTCCTGTGATATATATAAAGCCGATATCCATGAAATGGATATCGGCTTACTTACAACTTAGAATGTTAATTCTACTTTGTGACGTCTTCCGGTGTTATTTAACTGTAAAAAGCTCTTCTAAATTCTTATCAACAGTGATGACAATGATTTTTTCACCTGTTTTCGTGCTGATATCAGAGTGAGTGCTGACTATCGCTGCATCCATGATATCTGCTAATAATTTTTCCAGATATTCCCTGCCGCCCTCAAATAATGAAGTGCGGACTTTCTTAAGTAATTCGACGCCCTGCGGACTCTCTGTCAGCTTTTTCTCAGAAGGACTTAAAAATCCTATTAATCTGACAATAATCATATCACTTAAAATATAGGTGCGGATGGTCTTTGGACCCCTTCCCATATATTCCACTTCAAATTTGCTGACAATTTCACTGATCCTGGCTTCTAATTGACCTTTTGTCATAATCGCATCACCTGTCAGATACAATATCATGAAAAACCGACCATGTCAATGACTTTTTATGAAACGAAAGTAAACCTATATTCTTTTTAGCAGCACTGCCACTGCCTTCCTGTTTTCCTTGGGCCGATACCGGAATACGTTATTTTTAACGAAAACCTCTTCCCGTGTGTCCGAATATACCTCAATTACATCCACCGGACACCCTGGAGGAAGAGGGATCTCAATCTGCTCCGACAGACTGCCGTCAAATGTATGCAGGATGACACAGGCCTTCTCTCCGTCTTCCCCTATACGGACCACGGCCTGCCAGCCCTCCGGATGGCGTATGCTCGCTACATCCGGCCCAAACCGGTATGACTGCCCGCTCTTTATGACAGGAATAATTTTTTTATAGAAACTCATTCCCAGTTCAATGACTTCCCATTGTTTTTTATCCAGCTTTGTCACGTCCCCCGATAAGCACAGCCTCCCCAGAAAGGTATTGATTACAGAATAGGCGATCCGTTTTAAGGAATCCTGTTCCCTGACCACCGCCCAGATCTGGCTCTGCCGGGGCAGGATGGCCCGATGGAGGTTGGCCGCAATGATGGGGATCTCCTCACATTCATGAGCATCGGAAAAGGAAGCCATACTTGTGGCAGCCATAAAACGGGGCTCTAACCGGTGTCCGCCGGAGGCGCAATTTTCCAGCACGATCCCTGGGATTTCCCGTTTCACTTTTTCCAGGAATTCATAGGATTTTTCCACGTTTTTCCGCAGCCCCTCTCCTATGGACTCATAGCCGTCGCAGCCCATTCCAATGGTATCATTGTAGTCGATTTTCATATACTCAAAACCATACTTCTTTAAAAGGCCGATGACCCTTTCCGTTAAATACTCCTCCACCCATGGATCGTTCATGTCCCAGAACCTCCGCCTGGTGGTGGTGAGCACCCTTCCATCTAAGTGCAGAAGATGCTCCTCCATCTGATAGGCCATAGAAGCCTTTCCCACATTTTCGATCTCAAACCATATGCCGGGCTTTAGGCCTGCCTCTTTGATTGCCTTTACGGTTTTTTCCAATCCCTCTGGGAACAGCTCCCGGGATACATGGTAATCCCCCATGCTGATATCCCAGGGAACCCCGGCCTCCTTGTACCAGCCGCAGTCAATGACAAAATAGGAAAAACCTTTCTCCTTTATGGATTCCAGAATCTTCCGGATGTTTTCATGGGACGGACAGCCCCAGGTGGTGCAGTATTCATTAAACACCATGGGAAGGTCCTGTTCCGGGTCAGGCCCCTCATCCGCTGCCTTTTGCCCTGCATCAGTAAGCCTCTTTGTTAAAATATCGACAGAGTCCGTTCGGCATACCGTTCCAATGGCCTTTGGAGTCACAAATGACTCTCCGGGCCTGACTGTTTTCATCCAATGACCGAATTCCCTGTCAGAAAGTCCTCCGCTGATGGCAATGTTTTCATCAACACGGTAAATTTCCATCTGCCAGGAGGCGCCGTGGGCCAGCTGGACGCCCCAAAACACATGATTTTTCTTATCTTCCATGGCCAGGAACGGGAAATAACGGTTTACGGGTAAGGAACCTACCTGTCCGAATCGTTCACATCTTACCGCCTCCCTGGACCAGGAGGTATCCAGCTGAAGCTCCTCCATGGTCTGGCTGGTAAGTCTTCCTTCCTGGCTCCACCGGCTCATCAGGCGGTGCACCATCACCTGATTATGGCCGTCGCCTTCCAGGTAAGGGGAGATGCCTGTCAGGGAAAAGCTGGAAATCATCTCCACCTCTATAGGGAACCTGCTTTCATTAAGCAGCTCATTCCACATTTCCACCCATGTCTGCCCTTTTTCCCATTCAAGGGAGTGCCGCACTTCATAGCCCCGTTCATCCCACAGGCATGTAAGGATCGTCTGTGAGTCCCCTTCCATGATCACTTCCTGGCTCTTATAGCGGAGACGGTCTGTGCTTTCCCCGTTTCGCAGAGTATTGCCCGGAGCATAGGCTCCATTATAAATATCCCCTGCCAGTTTTATCTGCACCATGGCGTCAAGCTTTGCCCTTTTTCCTGGATTCTTTGGAACCGGCATATCCCCTGGATATAATTCCAGCCCAACATGCTGTTCCTCATCCAGATAATAGCGTGCAATCATGTCTCCTAATATGTATTCTTTTAATATTCTGTCCATATGGGCCCCCTTTTAACCTTTTACCACAGCTGTAAGACAGGAACCTCATCCTTTAGATCCCTGATCAGCTGCTGGCGGTTCTATACCTTAATGTATTGCTTTCCCTTGATTTTCTTTTCATTTTTGATGTCAGTATACCAAATTTTAGATTGCTGTGCCATATGAAAACAGAAAGTCTTTTCACATTTCATTCCTTTCTGTTTTAAGCTTTGGGTTGTTGACGGTATCAGGTAAAAATGGTATACTGTATGCATACCCCCATGGGTATAAAGGAGGTGAGCTTATGCGGCAATGCATGGATTCTCAAAATTTGCACAGACGCCTGAACAAAATCATGGGACAGCTTCATGCTATTGATAAAATGGTAGACGAGGATGTTCCCTGTGAAGATGTCCTCATTCAAATAAACGCCGCAAAAAATGCTTTGCATAAGGTAGGCCAGGTGATTTTGGAAGGCCATTTAAACCACTGCGTCCGGGAAGGCATTGAGCATGGAGACGCGGAAAAAACCATAGCGGATTTTGCCAAGGCCGTTGAACACTTTTCAAGAATGTCATAAGGAAATCAAATAATAAAAGACAGTTGCTTTTCAAAGCAACTGTTTTTTTATTGACAAGCCATACCCCCATGGGTATAATATACCCATACCCCCATAGGTATGGAAAGGAGTGTTAACTTGATTTCATTTATAAAAGATGACGAAAAACGGACTGTGCTTTTCCTCATCCTATCTGCTCCCGCACTGATCGTCAGCTTTTTTCATATTGGTAATTTTCCGGTTGACCCGGCGTGGGCAGCTATTTTACTCTGCGGCATTCCCATTGTAAAAGGGGCTGCCGCCCAGTTGGTCACGGAATTTGACATTAAGGCGGATGTTCTGGTATCCATTGCGCTTGTTGCGTCTATTGTCATCGGAGAGATCTTTGCGGCCGGAGAAGTGGCATTTATTATGGCCATTGGAGCTTATCTGGAGGAACGCACGGTGGCCAATGCCCGTGCAGGCATTGAAAAACTGGTTCATTTAACACCCACCACCGCCCGTGTGGTGCGGGAATGCAAAGAAGAGATCATTCCTGCTGAACAGGTAAAAATCGGAGATGTGCTTCGCGTATTGGCTGGAGAAACCATTGCTGTTGACGGTGCCATCCTCAAGGGGCAGACTTCCATCGATCAGTCTGTCATGACAGGAGAATCCCTTCCTGTGGACAAAAGCGAAGGCGATGAGGTATTCAGCGGAACAGTCAATCAATTCGGTACCTTTGACATGACCGCACAAAAAGTCGGCGAGGACAGCTCCTTGCAGCGAATGATCCGCCTGGTAGAGTCCGCTGACGCCGGAAAAGCAAAAATCGTGGGCATTGCTGACCGTTGGGCGACATGGATCGTTGTAATCGCATTGCTGGCCGCCGCAATTACCTGGTTTGTTACAGGGGAAGTCATACGTTCTGTTACTATTTTGGTTGTATTCTGTCCCTGTGCACTGGTGCTCGCCACTCCCACCGCCATTGTGGCCGGTATCGGAAACGCAGCAAAATGGGGGATACTCGTCCGGGAGGGGGATGCTTTGGAGCGGCTGTCCCAGGTAAAGCGCATTGCTTTTGACAAAACCGGTACCCTTACCTACGGGAAACCTGCCGTAACGCAGATACATAGTATGGATCCGGAATTAGAGGAAAAGGCACTGCTTACCTTAGCTGCTTCAGCGGAATCACGTTCGGAACATCCCTTAGGCAAAGCAATTGTTGCCGACTACCGGCAAAAGACCGGTACCATGCCGGTACAGCCGGAGGAATTTAAGCTGCTGGCCGGGCGAGGTGTTGCTGCCCAGGTTTCCGGGCAGAAAATTCTCGCTGGAAATGAAGCATTCATGACAGAGCAGAAAATTTCTATTTCAGAGAAACTTCAGGCATCTGCAAGAAAGGCAAAGGCAGACGGATCCACCATCATCTATATTGCAAGGAATCAGGCTGCCGCCGGCATGATCGCGCTGTCAGATACCCTGCGTCCTGACTCTGCCCAGATGGTGGAAGCAATTCACCAAACCGGAGTGAAGACAGTACTGCTGACAGGAGACACGGAAGCCGCTGCTTCTCATATAGCTGCGGCTGCAAAAATCCAGGATGTACGGGCGGACTGCCTGCCGGAAAAGAAGCTGGAGGAAATCCGCCGGTTTCAGGAACAAGGCGAACCGGTTTGCATGGTAGGTGACGGCATAAACGATGCACCGGCTCTGAAAAGCGCCCTGGTGGGCATTGCTATGGGCGGCATTGGCAGTGATATTGCCATCGATGCAGCGGACATCGTCCTGGTGGGCGACGATATCAGGGAAATCCCTCATCTCCTGCAGCTGGCAAAAAAGACGATGAAGACAATCAGGGTCAACCTTACCGCATCCATGATGCTGAATTTTATTGCCATCGCTCTTGCCATTACAGGTGTCTTAACCCCGGTGCTGGGGGCGCTGGTACACAATGCCGGCTCAGTCGCCGTTATTATTAATTCATCACTGCTATTAAAATGGAGGAAAATAAAATGAACGGATGGTTATTATTTATCTTATTCCTAATCGTAGGTCTGGGGATGCTGTTTGGGGGCATGATCTACCTGCGCAAAGAGAAAGACGATCTGGAATCAGTAAAAATCTACAGAACAATATCCATGATCGGTGCCGTTCTCACGATTGCGGCTATTGTTATGAAATTTGTGATATAAACCGTTTATCTTTCACAAAAGACAGAGTACATATAACACCCCCCGGTTCAGCTGCCCAAACCGGGGGGTGTCATTTACGCTTTTTAATTTTTCCGGCTGATCCAAAGCCGAAAATCAGCCGGCTTCATCGATCCCCTTACCAATATCATGTCTCATGTACTTATTCTCAAAAGAAACCCACTCCGCTGCCTCATAGGCCTTTTCTCTGGCTTCCTTTAAGTCTCTTCCGACTGCCGTCACTCCCAGCACTCTGCCGCCGTTGGTCACCACAGTTCCATTGCCGTCCAGCTTACTTCCTGCATGAAAGGCAAAGTATCCATCCCTGTCCTTAAATGCCTCCAGCCCGTCAATAGGATACCCCTTTTCATATATTTCCGGATATCCTTCCGACGCCAGAACCACGCAGACCGCCGCGTTATCTTCAAACTGTAAGTCCATTTCTTCCAAAGTCCCGTCAATACAGGCTTCAAAAACCTCCACAATATCATTTTTCATCCGAGGAAGCACCACCTGTGTCTCCGGATCCCCGAATCTGGCGTTGTATTCCAACACTCTGGGGCCTTTTTCCGTCAGCATCAGTCCAAAAAATATGATTCCCTTAAATTCCCGTCCTTCCGCTTTCATGGCATCTACTGTTGCCTGATAGATATAAGCTTTGCAAAACTCATCCACTTCTTCCGTATAAAACGGACTAGGTGAAAAGGTTCCCATACCCCCTGTATTAAGGCCCTGGTCCCCGTCCTTTGCCCGCTTATGATCCTGGGCGGAGGTCATGATTTTAACGGTCTTTCCATCCACAAAGGAGAGCACAGATACCTCCCGGCCAACCATAAATTCTTCCGCCACGATCCGGTCTCCTGCGGAGCCAAAACGCTTATCAAGCATCAGGGCTCTTACTCCGTCTTCCGCTTCTTTCCTTGTATTGCAGATCAGAACTCCTTTTCCCAAGGCAAGGCCATCCGCTTTTAAAACAATGGGCATTCCGGCAGTCTCCAGATAGCTTAAGGCAGCCTCCGGGGAGTCAAAGACTTCGTATGCTGCTGTGGGAATCCCATATTTTTTCATCAGATCCTTGGAAAATGATTTGGATCCTTCCAGCAAAGCCGCAGATTTCCGGGGACCGAATACCCGAAGCCCGGCTGCTTCAAACGCATCCACAGCTCCTGCTACCAAAGGATCATCCGGCCCTATAATAGTCAGATCGATCCCCTTTTCCCTGGCAAAGGCCACCTGCCTGTCAAAATCCATTACTCCGATGTCAACGCATTCCGCAATCTCTCCGATCCCTGCGTTTCCAGGGGCACAATATAATTTATCCACCTTAGGGCTTTGGGCTGTCTTCCATGCAATGGCATGTTCACGCCCGCCGCCGCCTATGATCAAGACCTTCATCGCGATTCCTCCTGTCCGTTTGCAATCAGTTGTATGGCCTGGGGAAGGATCTGCCACTCTGCCTCTTCCATGACACGCCGCTGCAATGACTCCGGCGTATCTCCTTTTAAAACTTCAACTGCCTTCTGCAAAAGAATCGGACCAGTATCCATCCCCTCATCAACATAGTGGACTGTTGCTCCAGTAACCTTCACTCCCCGGGCCAGGGCAGCTTCGTGCACCTTAAGCCCATAATACCCCTTTCCGCAAAAAGCCGGGATAAGGGAGGGATGAACGTTGATGATCCGGTTCTTGTACTTTTGTATCATAGCCGCCGGAACCGTGACCAGATATCCGGCAAGAACAATCAGGTCAAGGCAGTATTCGTCTATCTTTAAAAGAAGTTCCTCATAAAACTCCTCTCTCCCCTTAAAATCTCCGGGAGAAATGCAGAAAGCCGGAATTCCATGATTTCTGGCCCTTTCCAGGGCATAAGCATTCCGGTTGTTGCTGATGACCACCTTTATCTCTGCATTGGTGATGCTTCCGCAGTCCATGGCATCTAAAACTGCCTGAAGGTTGGTTCCTCCGCCGGAAACCAGCACGCCGACTCTCAGCATAAAGTCACACCCTTCTCTCCTCTTTCTATACGGCCGATCACATAAGGAAGCTCTCCTGCCTCACGGATTGCCTCCATGGCTGTATCCACATCTGACGGGCTTACTGCAAGAATCATTCCGATTCCCATGTTATAGGTATTGTACATGATTTCTTCCTCAATATCGCCTTTTTCTGCCAGCAGCTTAAAGATGGCAGGCACTTTATAACTGTCTTTATCCACAACAGCGCGGATGCCCTCCGGCAGCATACGGGGGATATTCTCGTAAAAACCGCCTCCGGTAATGTGACTGCAGGCTTTGATCACTGCTCCGCTTTTCTTTACACGTTTCAATGCATCTACATAAATCCTAGTAGGAGCGATCAGTACCTCTCCAAGAGTTTTTCCCAATTCCTCATAATAAGTGTCCAGGCTTTCCTTTGTCATGTCAAATACCTTGCGTACCAGAGAAAAACCATTGCTGTGAATGCCGGAAGATGCCATACCAATGAGCACATCTCCCTCCTTCACATCAGCCCCGGTGATAAGATCCTTCTCATCCACCACGCCTACTGCAAAACCGGCCAGGTCGTATTCATCTTCCGGATAAAATCCCGGCATTTCCGCAGTCTCACCGCCGATCAACGCAGCATGAGCCTGTTTGCATCCATTGGCAACTCCGCTTACAATCTGGGCGATCTTTTCCGGGTAATTCCTGCCGCAGGCGATATAATCCAGGAAAAATAAGGGTTCGCCGCCTGCGCAGGCAATATCATTGACGCACATGGCCACGCAGTCGATGCCAATAGTATCATGCCTGTCCATTAAAAATGCAAGCTTCAGCTTTGTACCAACCCCGTCGGTTCCTGATACAAGGGTGGGCTTTTCCATATTCTTAAAAGCTGACATGGAAAATGCTCCCGAAAATCCTCCGATCCCTCCCAGAACCTCCGGCCTCATGGTTTCCTGCACATGCTTTTTCATCAATTCCACCGACTTATATCCGGCTTCAATGTCCACTCCGGCATTCTTATAATCCATTTTTTCTCCTCGCCTCCGATTTTCTCACTTCTTCATCTGGGATAAATATTCCTTATAGCCGATCTGGTCCAGCTTCTCCGCTTTTTCTGAAACTTCATTTTTAAGATTTTCAGAATATTCCTTCAGTCTTCCCAAAAGCTCTCCATCACCCACTGCTAAAATTTTAGCCGCAAGGATCCCTGCATTGGTTCCGCCGCCTATGGCAACCGTGGCAACCGGAACTCCGGAAGGCATCTGCACAATAGAATAAAGAGAATCCACTCCTCCAAGGTCAGAGGTCTTCATGGGAATGCCGATCACAGGCATGGGAAACAGGGCGGCGCACATTCCAGGAAGATGAGCTGCCTTCCCCGCACCGGCAATAATAACCTTTACGCCTCTTGCCTCCGCCGTCTTGGCATATTCGAAAAATATATCCGGTTCCCTATGGGCGGAAATCACTGTCATCTCAAACTCCACCCCGAATTTTTTTAATACATCTGCCGCCTGAGCCATAACAGGCATATCAGAATCACTTCCCATAACAATTGATACCTTTGCCATAGTAAATTCTCCTTTTGATTTTGTTTGATGTGATTACTCATTATTTGCAGTAATGCAGTTTATTAGTTTTGCTAATAATTATCGCTTATTAATTAACCATTTCTTATTAATTATAATACTAGTTTTTTTCTGCTGAGTCAATGGTTTTCTTTAAAAATTTAAGCTCATTCACAAGAGCATAAAAAGGGCGGGAGAACCGGAAAGATATGTAACATTCTCTCCGGCCCTTCCGCCTGCTATGTATGGTTAATACTTTCCGCCGCCAAATGCGGAAGGCTCTTCAAAATAAACCGGATCAATGGTAAGGACCGGATCCTCCCTGTGTTCCACGTAAACCGGCATTTCCGAAGAAGATTTCCTGGCTTTGGGCTCTGCTGCGGACTTGGAAGTCTCTTCTTCCAGCTCTCCATCATAAAGCTTAAAGCCCTCAACAAGTCCCTTCATAATCTGTGCCTGACCTGACAGTTCCTCACTTGCTGCCGCACTCTGTTCTGCTGTGGCTGAGTTGGTCTGAACCACGCAGGATATCTGATCAATTCCTTGCGCTACCTGGTCAACTGCCGCCGCCTGCATATCAGAAGCCATTGCGATTTCCTCAATGATCGCATTAATACGCTGGCTGCCTTCCACAACCGCCTGCATGGCCCGGGTTGTCTCAGAAGTGATTCTGGTTCCATTTTCCACCGCCTGCATGCTTTCCTCAATGAGCAGCGTGGTATTCTTTGCCGCTTCCCCTGACTTGCTTGCAAGGTTGCGCACTTCATCTGCCACAACTGCAAAACCCTTTCCGGCTTCCCCGGCGCGGGCAGCTTCAACGGCAGCATTCAGTGCCAGGATATTGGTCTGGAATGCAATATCTTCAATGGTCTTTATGATTTTTCCGATTTCATTGGATTTATCGCTGATCTCCGTCATGGCCCGGTTCATTTCAGACATTTTCTCATTGCTCTTTGCCACGTTTCTGGCTGCTTCTTCTGAGGTAGAACGTGCCTCTTTCGCATTTTTTGCATTGGTGTTTATCTGGTTTGATATATCGCTTATGGTAGCTGCAAGTTCCTGTACGGAAGAAGCCTGCTCCGCAGCTCCCTGGGACAATGCCTGGGCGCCGGAAGATACCTGCTCCGAACCATTGGCCACCAGATCGGCCGACTGGTTAATGCGGGAAAGCGCTTCGCTTAAGTTGTTCCTGATACACTGCATAGCCAGAAGGATCGGTTCATAATCCATGACATATTGTTCCCGGTGCTTGGAGTTCACCTGGAAATCACCGATCGCCAATGCCCCCAGCATGCTGCTGATATCGTCTATCATGTTTCCAATATTGGAAATGGTGGTCCGCATGCTGTCAGCCAAAGAGCCCAGCTCGTCCTTTGACTGGTAATTCAACATGACATGGAGACTTCCCCTTGACATCTCCTCCGCAGCCTTCTCGATCTCTTTTACAGGAGCCACAATGCCTCTTGTGGTGAAAATGGAAAAGCCCAGGGTGGCAAGCACCGCAAGGATCTGCAAAGCCACCACAGTGGTCAGAGTAATCCCTACCAGCGTCTGAGCGTCCTTATAATTATCATCGGCTTTTGCATTGGCAAAATCACTGACCTTGACTAAGTCTTCCTGCACCTTGGTGAAATAAGGGTCTAATGATTCAAAGAATATATCCGCAGCCTGTCTGGTCTTGTTTTCCCTTGCCAGGCTAAATACTTCTTCCTTGTAAGGCTGAGCCTCATTTAAGGTATTTTCAATGCTATCCACCAGAGATTGGTCCCCCTGGTAATTTTCTCTTAAAAACTCCATCCTCTTCTGGAAGTCTTCCAGATCTGCCTCCGCAGCATCCACATAACCTCCTGTGGTCTGTAAATCAAGGCTCATGGTCGCATATCCCACATTTTTAGCTGCGGACTGGATATCACGTCTCATTTCAAGAGCCTGAACTGCGACCTGATGTCCGTTGTTAAAAAAATCTACAAACTTACCGTTGTTTTGTCTTAAGCTTACCACAGAAATGGTGGAAACTATTAAAAACAGCACGAGGATAGCTCCAAAAGCAAGTCCAATTCTTTTACCTATCTTTAAATTCTTCACCTTTGTCCTCCAATCACATTATCTATCCTATTTTTATATACTGATGAAACAACCGGATATATCTGCATATCCAGTTTATGCCCCGCAGAGCCGGCACCCTGTTCATAAACTCAAGGTTGAAAGATATTATTCTTTCAACCTTAACCTTCGTATATCTTATCGGCAGGCTCTTCCATTTTATAAGCACTTTAAAATAATTTGTTGAATATTTGCATACTTTTTCGTTTTTCTCAAGCGGATATCTGCAATCCGCTTCGCTGCTTATCAGGCAGAGCTTGTACTCCGCCTGGCACAAGCAAGTCCCCACCGCTTAATGCTTGTCGCATTTGAAGTGGGGACTTACTTGATTCGGTTAAATTTTTAGCAATCAGGCCTCTGATAATGGAACATTTAATTCCTCCGTGCCCTTTAATACAAATCTTCCGTCATCAATGATCAGAATCCGCTCTCCCGAAGCCGTTACAGCTTCTATCTTATCCAGCTCCGCATAGGGTATGGTAATATCCGTGTGACAGCTGAAATAAGCCTTTGATAAATCCTCTTTTCTCAGTGCGGATACTTCATTATCCCTTGCGATTATTTCTTTGCCGTTGGGATTATAAACAGGACTATCCTCCGCCCAGCTGTAGCAGGTGTCGCCCACTGCGAAATGAGGCCCCATTTTTTCTACGATCAGGATGGGGAGTTTATCAATGATACCGAACTTTCTGGCCATGGCATAAGCCGTGGTATTGGTGCCTATGGCAAACTCTCCCATGGGAAGGGTGTCATGATTCTTTAAAATAACCTGCCTTACCAGAGCTTTTCCCTCCTCCGGATCTTTAAAATTGCTGCAGGAATAGTCCTTTATCATGCCATTTTCAAAGGTCATGACAAGATCTTTAAACTGAAAGTCCGTAATATAAACCGTGCTGACCTCCAGAGTTCCTTCCGTTCCCGTAAGCCTTGGGGACGTAAACACCTCTCCAAGAGGAATGTTCACATCAGCCACACAGTTTTCAAATTTTGTTTCCTTATCCTTATCATTCAATGGATGAAGGGCTACCTTAAGCTGAGTCTTATTGTCTCCTTTTCCCGTCACCTCCACGTACTCCGCCTCATCTAAAACATCAATGACCGCCTGCTGGATCGCCTTATATTTCTCATAGTCCAGGGTGTTGATAGCAATGGTCTCTTCAAAGATCTTTTCGAAATCTTCCCCGATTTCCGGCACCGGAAACGCGATGATGGTAAAGCTGGTCTCATCTCCCGGTACGTACTGATTGAGAATTCTTGAGGTTTCATTGGACATTTCCGCTGAAAGCTTTTCCTGTCTGGCATCCAGACGATTGGCTTCCGGCTTATTCACCGGCTCAAAACCTTCTTTTCCAAAGGTTTCAATCACCGCAGGACCTGCAAAGGCTGCCGCCTGCTCTTTGTAGGTTTCATAGGCTACCTTTAAGACAGCTGCCTTACGGTCCTTAAATGCCTTATTTAAATAAAGAGCATCATCATAACGATGGTCATAGTCATACTGCCTGTTGGGAGATTTGCTGTAATAGCCGGACTTCCGGCCTGCGTTGGTATTGACCGTCCAGATGGCTGAACGGCAAAGGATTACTTTAAGGCCAAGCTTTTCAAAATTCTCTATGGCATATTTTACCATCCGCTCAAAGCCCAGCTCATAGCGGATCTGTACTGCTCCCTTTTTCTCTAAATCCCTTCCCATTACCTCAAAGCCTTTACGGTACCCTTCCGTATAGGTATCTGCCATAAGGCGCACCGTTTCCTCTGGAAGAGAATTTAAGAACTCTGCAGTCTTTAACTGGGAATCGGAAATATACTCTCCAAAATAATACAAATACCGCAAATCCCTTAAATCATTTTCCCGGATAATATCCGCTGCAAAAGAAAGGGTCGGATCAAGGCCTTCCCTTACCCGGAAAGTAACCGTGTGATCCGTATAATCGCTGACAAACCAATAGATCACTTCCTTAATGGCGGACACTTGAGGGATTCCCTCTTCAAACATGTTGTAAATTTCAATAAGAGTTTCATTTAAAATGGTAAAGTCCGTAAGCCTCCATTCGTGAACAAAAACAATGTCCCCCCGTATCTCCTTATAGAGATAGGATAAAAGCTGGCCGTAACCATCTCCCAGCTTTGATACTGCATACGAGGGATTAGCATAGCTTTCCTCATAATGGCCGGGTAAAATATCCTGATAAAACTTCTGGTTCCATTCCTTTAAAACCTCCACGGGCGCCGTCTTTTGATCTCCGGACTCAAGGAACCGGAGATATTCTCCCACCATGCTGATAAAGGCTGCTGTCCTGGCAAAATAATCATGATACGGCTCCTGTACGGTATGTTCTGATGCAATCTGGCCGATCCGTTCCATGGACAGCTCAAAGCGTTCCATAATATTTTCATTTTCCTGCTGAAACATTACCTGATAATCCATAATTTTTTACCCCTTTATTCCTATAATGATAAGAACTGCCCAAAGAATGACCAAGGCTGCACTGATCCCTATTCCAATCTTGGACAGTATGTATTTTTTTTCCTTTTCAAAGAAAGAAAGGACACCATAAACCAGTGAAAAAAGGGAAATCACCAGGCTGCAAAAGCAGACCGCCGCCACATTAAGCTGCGCCTGGCCTTCCGCCATCACGGCACTGACGATTCCAATGATTCCAAGGGCCAATGCCCCAACTGCAAGTCCCAGGGAGAGAAAGCTCCTCTTTGCAAAGGGCTTTCTAATGTAGGACACTCTTTTCTGCTTTTGCACGCCTTCTCCTCCTAACTCTTACTCTTATGTGCTGAACGATTTTATACAGGATGTATCCAAGGATACCTCCCAGTGTATTCAGTATCATATCATCCACGTCAAAGCTGCCCACTTTGAAAATAAGCTGGATGGTCTCGATGCATAAGCTGAACAAAAAGCTTAGCAGCACCGTATTAAACCAGCGGCGGCTCCTGCGGCTGATGACCGGAAGAAAGAAACCGCAGGGCATAAAACCCACAATGTTGCCTACGATATTCAGCAGAAAGGACTCCATTCCAACCACATGGCGGTAAACGATAAAACGCCGTATTTCCTTAAACGGGGTCAGATTATATGCATATTCCGCCTGAGCATGGCTGCCTCTGCCAAAATAATCGGAAAAAAATAAAAAGTATGCCAAAAAGATCAGGTAAAATATGAAGATTACCCAACCCATTTTCTGCCGTTTCGTCGCATTTTTAATCATAACAGCTCCATCTATATACGGCAGCTAAGGAAAAGAAGTTTTCTTTAGCTGCCGCGGTATTCGCCCAATGAATATGCAAGCATATTCATTCCGCTCATTACTCGCGCAAAAAAGAGAGAGGCTGTTCAAAAGCCTCGCCTTTTTAACAGCATCCTCTCCGATCATAACAGGTCAAGCAGATATTTGCAATCCGCTTCGCTACTTGCTCACAGCGTCCCCGATAATGCGGGGGAGGCCCTGCCCCGCTTCACCGGGCATAACCGAATAGCAGCTATCGCTGCCTGATTCAGTTAAAATGTAATTTCAGATTTTCTCTTCAACAGAATTGCTCCGTTTATAATTGATACGGTTCCAGCGGCTAGTCCGATCACGGTCACCACAATTCCAACAGCAATATTTAAGGCTCCTATATTTCTCATAGACTTATAAACTCTTTCCATAACAAACTCTCCTTTCCTCTTTCCTGCCCACGCTCTTTGGGCATAAAGGTATCCTTGAAAGGGCTTATTTTACACCATAGATATCATAATAAGCGTCAATGGCCCCTTTTATGGCATCATCAATTATAACGTTTCCATCGAACTCCCTGTTATGCAGGTGTTCGATGACTTCTGCCATGGAAACGATGGCGGCTGCTTTAAACCCATACTTTTCCTGGATCTCATCCAAAGCTCCCTTATCTCCTTTTCCCTTTTCCATGCGGTTTAAGGAAACCATAAGGCCTAAGATCTCCACATTTCCCTGGGCTTTGATGATGGGGAAGGTTTCTTCAATGGATTTTCCTGAGGTAGTCACATCTTCGATGATCACCACACGGTCTCCATCCTTAATGGGGCTTCCAAGAAGAATTCCTGCATCACCGCCGTGATCCTTCTCCTCTTTTCTGTTTGAGCAGTATTTTATTTCCTTTCCGTACAGCTCATGAAAGGCGATGGAAGTGGCAACGCTTAAAGGAATCCCCTTATAAGCCGGCCCAAACAGAACATCAAAATCATCCCCGAAATTATCGTGGATAGCCTTTGCATAGTACTCACCCAGCTTTTTAAGCTGTGCCCCCGTCACATAAGAGCCTGCATTCATAAAAAACGGGGACTTTCTTCCGCTTTTCAGCGTGAAGTCGCCAAATTTAAGGACTTTGCTGTCCACCATAAACTCAATAAATTCCTGCTTATACTGTTCCATCTTTTTATCCTCTCTATTCAAAATCATGGGATTACCGTACAGCGCCTATCAGTTCCCCAATATCTTCTATATGATATTTCTTCATATAATCCTCTATGCCCCTGACTACCTCTTCCGCTGCATAAGGATTCCGGAAATTCGCCGTTCCCACGGAAACAGCCGTAGCTCCTGCAAGAATAAATTCCACTGCATCCTCGGCATTCATGATTCCTCCCATGCCGATAATAGGAAGCTTCACCGCATTGGCCGCCTGATATACCATGCGTACTGCAATGGGCTTAATGGCCGGGCCGGATAAACCTCCTGTTTTATTAGCCACCGCAAAGGTGCGGCGGTTAATATCGATTTTCATGCCGGTTAAGGTATTGATGAGAGACAGCACATCTGCGCCGCCGGCCTCAGCCGCCTTTGCCATTACACAAATATCCGTCACGTTTGGACTCAGTTTCATGATAACCGGCTGTTTTGCATATTTTTTAACTTCCCTGGTTATGGCCTCCACCGCCTTGGGATCCTGCCCAAAAGCGATTCCGCCTTCTTTTACATTGGGGCAGGAGATGTTGATCTCCAGCATATCCACCGGCTCATCTGCCAGTCTTTCCACCACCTGGATATAATCCTCTGTAGTCTTTCCGCAGACATTGACAATGATTTTTGTATCGTATCGCTTTAAAAACGGAATGTCTCTCTTAATGAAGACCTCCATTCCCGGATTCTGAAGGCCAATGGCATTGATCATGCCTCCGTAGGTTTCCGCGATTCTGGGTGTTGGGTTACCCGGCCACGGCACATTAGCCACACCCTTTGTAACCACAGCGCCCAAATGATTCAAATTGATCATCTCGCTGTATTCCTCACCGGAACCAAAGGTGCCGGAAGCAGTCATAACCGGATTCTTAAGCTCCACTCCGGCCAGATTCACTTTCGTATTCATCTAAAATTCTACCTCCTCGGCCTTAAATACCGGACCATCCTTGCAGATACGCTTGTTGTGGACCATGGAATGTTCATCTACCTGGGAACTTTTACAGACACAGGCAAGACAGGCTCCAATGCCGCAGGCCATCTTCTCCTCCAGAGAAAGATAACACTCCATTCCATTTTCAAAAGCATAAGCCTTCAGCGCCTTCAGCATTGGAGTTGGGCCGCAGGCAAAGATCACATCTCCCTGTAAGCCATTCTCCCGGATGGCGTCCAGGACATTTCCTTTTGTTCCGGCGCTTCCATCCTCAGTAGCAATATAGGTATCCCCATAGGGGCGGAACTCCTCGTTTAAAAACAAAGCATCCCGGTATCCAAGAACCACCTGCTTCTCACAAGGCAATTGCTTTGCCAGCTCCAGCATGGGAGGAATTCCGATTCCCCCGCCGATCAAAAAGGCTTTTTTTCCTTTTTCTCCTGCTTCCAGTGGAAATCCATTGCCCAAGGGCCCCAGGATCTCAATGGTGTCCCCTGCCTTGTAATGGGAAAACTCTTCCGTTCCCCCTCCAACGACCCGGTATACCAGCCTTAAAAGACCCTTTTCCTTATCAATCTCGCAAATGCTGATTGGACGGGGCATAAGCTTTGCTCCATCCTTTGTATATAAGTCAACAAACTGTCCCGGCGCTGCCTGGGCAGTAATTTCTTTTGTCTCGATCCACATACTGTATACATCGTCGCCAAGCCATGTCTGGCTTGCAACCACTGCGTTTTCCTTAACTTTTGCCATTGCTTCTCCCCTATAATACCCTGTTAATATCGGAAACCATGTCAATGACCGCCTGCCTGGAAGCTTCGCCGAAATGCTCCCCGCCAAACCGGGCGTAGTTTTCAGATTTATAGGCCGCAATGATTCCTCTTGAGGAGTTTACAATGGCTCCTAAGCCATCTTTATTAAAGCAAGGCTTTAAATCCTCTGCTGTTCCTCCCTGGGCGCCGTATCCAGGCACCAGGAAATAGGTGCTGGGCATAAGCTTACGAAGAATTCTGCTCATCTCCGGGTAGGTGGCTCCCACAACAGCTCCCACATTGCTGTAATCGCCATCCATGCAGTCTGCTCCCCATTCAACCACCTTTTCCGCAACCAGCTCGTACAGGGGTCTTCCGTCGATTTGCCTGTCCTGAAATTCGCCGCTGGAAGGATTGGAGGTTTTCACCAGAACGAAAAGGCCCTTGTCCTCTTCCTTGCACACATCCACAAAGGGCTTTACGCCATCGGTCCCTAAATATGGATTGACCGTAAGGAAATCTGTACCGAAAGCAGAAAAGCTTTTGTTTCCAACCTTCACATGGCCGATGTGTGCCATAGCATAAGCGGCTGATGTGGAACCAATATCTCCTCTCTTAGCATCTCCAATGACGAAAAGCCCCTTTTCCTGGCAATAGTTCACAGTCTTTGTATACGCTTTCAGGCCTTCGATGCCAAACTGTTCGTACATGGCGATCTGAGGCTTTACGGATGGGATCAGATCATATACATGATCTACGATTTCTTTATTGAACTGCCAGATAGCTTCCGCAGCACCTTCTAAGGTTTCACCGAATTCTTCAAATGCCTTTTTCGTAATGTGCTCCGGTATATAGTTTAACATGGGGTCCAAACCTACACAGATCGGTGCCTTTGTTTTTTGAATTTTGTCTATTAACTGCCTGATCATAGTTTCCTCCTTGGATCTCTTCGCCCTTATTTTTCTCTATTCTTACCAATTCTATCATAAGAAGGAACCGGCTTCAAGCCTTTTGCCAAACTGATCGAAAAAATCCTGGCCCCTGTCATAGGGTGTAAGATAAAACTGTTTTAAAACGTACATGCTGACTTGATTTGCATAAGACTGGTCCTTATTTTCTTCCATTTTCCCTTCCAGCCGTTTCAGGAAAAAATGCCAGTCACACACAAACGTTTCATACCGTTTTACATCAGGGGTATCAATCCATTTGCGCACCTTGACCTTTGCCCTGTTTTCCATACTGCATTCATGGATCTGGAGAAAATACCGGAACCCCTCTTCTCCATAAATCCGTCCTAAAGGGAACAGGCGGCAGACGCCTGGACGGAAGCTGTGGATCCCGCATCGCCCTTCATGGTCCAGAAACCCGCACTTTTCTTCTTTTCCTCCCATTTTCAGATTGGGAAGCACGATCCCATCCACCACATGGAGTTCCAGCTTGTCCGCCAGCAGTGCCTCCAAAGTACAATGAAGATTTTCTGTCAGCCGGAAGCAGTCAAGGGGATCCAGGATGACTGACTGCCCCATCCCCTGGCAGCAGGACGAACAGCCTTTGCAGTCGCCGCAATCCGCCCTTACCATATCATTTAAGCCATATAATTTTCCATCTGAGATCTCTTTCCAATCGATTTCCCGTTTCATGAATGATTTTCCTCATTTCCGCCCATACTCCTTGGGCATAAAGGTATACCTGCAGAGTGTTTTCTCAGCTTTTTTCTTAACAAACATGGATATTCTACCATCTCTTGAACCTACATTCAATAATGATTCGTTTCTTTTTCTCAAAAAAATTAGCACTCACCTATTGACAGTGCTAACAATGTGTGTTATATTACATGTATAACAAGTAGAAATCCATCGGAAAAGCCGATGGCAAATAAATTACTTAAAAAAGGAGGAACTCTTTATGTTATTAGCCAGAAGAAACAACTTATTTGATGAATTTTTCAATGATCCGTTTTTTACGGATACCTATCACAACAGACAGTCCCTGATGAAGACTGACATTGAAGACGACGGAACCAACTATGTCATTGAAATTGAGCTTCCGGGCTATAAAAAAGAAGATGTTCGGGCCGAATTGAAAGACGGGTATCTGACCATTTACGCGGAAACTGTTTCTGAAAACGAGGTGAAGGATCAGAAAAATTATATCCGAAGGGAACGTTACAGCGGCTCTGTGAAAAGAAGCTTCTACGTAGGGTCCGGCCTGAAACAGGAAGATGTGAAGGCAGCCTTTGAAAACGGAATCTTAAAGCTGGTATTTCCAAAAGAAGCGCCAAAGCAGATCGAGGAAAACCGCTATATCGCCATTGAATAAATCAAACCGGTACGGACAAAAAGGGAAGGCCCTAAACAGAGGGTCTTCCCTTTTTGTCTGTACCAGTTAAAGAAGCTGATCAGCATTTATACTCTTTTAAAAATGCCGTAGTCACATATGCACCGCTTTTATAAGACTTTTTCTCCATGGCCTTCTCTGCTTCCAGCTTTACATTCATCCACATTTCCTCCGCAGCAATGGTCAAATGGGAAAGCATGATCCCTGTACCTATCTCCCGCATGGCAACAAGGGAAGATGAGGGCAGGAATTCCCTGCAGGAAAAAATATAGATCCTGTCATGATAAACGATAAAACGCCAGGGCTGGGTATTGATAGCCGACGGAGCAAGGCGGACAGCCTTTAGTATATTCTTCATGGATTCTCCTGCTTCTTCCTTAAACACACATAATTCCTTTAAAGGAAGCCGCTTGGCCGTCGCCGGGTCACGGTAAAGCAGGGTTTTAGGA
The DNA here is from genome assembly GCF_000526995.1 of Lacrimispora indolis DSM 755. NCBI lineage: Bacteria > Bacillati > Bacillota > Clostridia > Lachnospirales > Lachnospiraceae > Lacrimispora > Lacrimispora indolis. The sequence continues at coordinate 5,706,176 of NZ_AZUI01000001.1, forward strand.
TAGCCGAAAGCCACTACGATCACCCGCTTCATCCCTGCAGGGACAGGCTCCGGGACCTTTGTGCTCCCCAGATAACAGGTTCCAAGCCCCTTACCTGTCATATACAAAAGCACATGCTCCAGCACATATCCCGCGTTTGCCAGGTACCCCTCCTTTTCCTCGGAGTAAAATGCCAGATAATAAGGTGCTTCCACTTTCCACAGCCCCTTAACAGGCAGGTGGTAATCCGGATTTTCACTTATCTCCATTTTGATCTGAATATCCCCGTGCAGCCTTGGTATATTATCACCGAAATAAAGGATGTCCTTTAACAGCTGTTCCGGGACCGGCTCCTTCTTAAATTTCCTGATCGATCTTCTTTTAAATATCATCTGATACAGATTCATACCTGCTCCCCTCTCCTCTATCCAACAATCAGCTTAAATAAGCCGGCTCATTTCCTCCAAAAGCCCGGCAAATACTGACAGCGCATCCTTCACCGGCTCCGCCGTCCCCATATCAACGCCGCACAGCTTTAAAAGGTCTATGGGCGTCATGGAATTTCCGCCGCTTAAAAATTCATAATAACCTTTGACCGCATTTTCATCCCCCGTAAGAATTCTGCTGCTGATGGCAATGGCAGCCGAAAACCCGGTGGCATATTGGTATACATAAAAAGGTGTGTAAAAATGCGGGATCCTGGACCATTCATAACCGATTTCCGAATCAACCACCATATCCGGACCAAAATATTCCTCATTCAGCCTGTGATATATCCTGCAAAGGACTTCCCCGGTGAGCACTTCGCCTTCCCCTGCGCGGCAATGAGCCTCTGCCTCAAATTCAGCAAACATGGCCTGCCGGTAAAGAGTTCCCCGGAAACTGTCCATAAAATGATTAACAAGGTAAGCCCGTTCCTTCTTATCTTCTGTTTTTTCCAATAAATGCCGGATGAGCAGCGCCTCATTACAGGTAGAAGCCACCTCTGCCACAAAGATCTTATATCCTGCGTCAATATAGGTCTGGTTTTTATCGGAAAACCAGCTGTGAAGGGCATGCCCCATCTCATGAGCCAGGGTGAAAACGCTGTCAAGTGTCCCGTTAAAGTTTAAAAGCACATAAGGATGGATCCCGTAAACTCCCCAGGAATAAGCGCCGCTCCGCTTTCCTTCATTCTCATATACATCGATCCACCGGTTGTCAAAGCCCTCCTTTAAAAGAGACAAATATTCTTCCCCAAGAGGCTTAAGGCCTTCCAGCACCATGGCCTTGGCTTCTTCAAAGGTGATTTTGTGTTCTTCCCTTGAAACCATGGGCACATAAAGGTCATACATATGAAGTTCATCCACTTTAAGAGCCTTTTTTCTGATGGATATATACTCATGGAGGCTGGGAAGGCCTTCATGAACTGCTTTTATAAGATTGTCATACACCTCTTCCGGAATTTCATTCTCTCCAAGAGAATGGGCTCTTGCAGAAGGGTAATTTCTTGCCTTGGCGTAAAAAGCCGCCTGTTTTACATTGGACGAAAAAGTACTTGCCAGGGTATTGACAAACTGCCCATAAACGCTGTACAGGGCTTCAAACGCGGATTTCCTCACCCTTCTGTCCTGCTTTTCCATGAGGGCAATATAATTTCCATGGGTAATCCTGACCGGCTGATTCTTTTCATCCATGATTTCAGGGAATTTCACATCAGCATTGTTAAACATATTAAAGATCTCCGAAGGGCCGGAGGTCGCTTCCATGGACTTTGCCAGCAGAGCTTCCATCGGAGCTGACAGAGTATGGGCTTTCTTCTTTAAGATGATCTCAAGAGTCCTGTCATAACGCTTCAGTTCCGGGGTGTCCTTCCGGTACTTAGCAAGGGTCTCTTCCGGCAGACTTAAGATTTCCGGCACCAAAAATGATGACAGCCCGGCCGCCTGATAGGAAAGGGATCTTGCCTTGGAGGAAAACTCCTGATATCTGGCATTGCCCGTATCCTCATCGGATTTCTGTTTCCCGTAAACAAACAGAGTTTCAATTTTCAGGGATATCTCCTCGTCAAATTTCAGACAGGAAAAAAGCATCTTGCCTGAGTCGGCCAGATGTCCCTCGTAACGCTTATAACCTGAAAGCGAGCTTTCTGTTTCACGGAATAAATCCTCCCATGCACTCTCAGACGGCAGAATATCCGCCAAGTTCCAGGTATCGCAAACCGGTATTTCTTCTCTCTTTTTCAAATAGATCCCTCCAACTGCTTCACTTGTGTTTATTCTATCACCCATATTTCAAAGAGACAATCAGCAATATGGAAAATATTTTATTGAATTTTCACATTTTTTTATTGTATTATATTATCGGATGCAAAAACGCTTTCGATAATAGGATGAACGGGCTAAAAGGCAGCTCTTTTATCTTCATTTGCGCTGCGAGTTCAGATAGACTACATTATGAAAACGAACAGGAGTCCTGCCATGAATATCATACGAACAAAAACCCCCAGCAATACCCAGAAAAACAGCCTGCTCCGCCTGCAGGAAACCTGCAGAAAGCATGACCATATTTCCCTCTCCTTTCCCATGGAAGAAGACTGTACTTTTTACTTATTATACGACGAAGACAGCCTCTTATCCGCTCTTTCCGCTTTTTTTAATGAAAACGGGGAATATGAATGTTATGCCTGCACCCTTCCGGCAAACAGGCGGAAGGGACATTTTGCCCTGCTTTTAGAAGAACTTTTAAAGGAATCCGGGGACATTGATCTGGTCTTTCCTGTGGATGAAACTTCTGAAGACACGGTCAGGACCCTTGACGCATTAGGAGCGGTCCTCTGGTATCAGGAGCACTTAATGGAGCTTACTGCCTCCGTTTTTTCTGAAACCGGTCCGGCAAAGAGCAACTGCCTTGCTGAGTCCCTTTCCTTATCCATTGCCCATGATCCGGAAGAAGGTCCCTCCCGATGTACGTTTCTGATGAATGGCAGCTCTGTCGGCTCCTGTTATCTTGATTTCCGGGGACAGTCCGCCTATTTTTACGGATTTGAAATTGCAGAGAATTTACGGAACCATGGTCTGGGAAGTGCCTGCCTTTTTCTGCTTCTGGAAACCTGTTTTTCACTGCCGGGACCGGAAAAACCTAAAAAGCTTTTTCTTCAGGTGTCCGGCCAAAACCTGCCTGCCATGGCATTATATAAAAAGGCAGGCTTTCAGATTACAGAAAGCCTGTCCTATTATATATATTAAACCCTATTTTATTTCCCGGACCATGCAGTACTGTTTTAACCGGAAACGCTTTTCCACAATGCAGAAAACCTTAAAACCGAAATGCTCATAGAATGATACATTACTTTCATTGTGTGTTTCTAAGGAAATCATGAGCTGATTCTCATCCGCATAGTTTATTGCCTCCCTTAACAGGAGGGACGATATTCCATGATGCTGCATGGCCGGCCGCACTGCCAGATAAATGATGTGCAGCCGTTTTTCCTGGTCAAGCTGGTCCGTCCATCTGGAATTTAAATAATCTCTTCCCTGGAAGAAATTCCAGAATGTCTTAAAGGAAGGATCCTCCTTTATCAGATAACCGTCTGTTTTTAACAGGGCGGCAGCTTCCGCCAGATAATAATGAAAGGCATTATAAGGCTGGGATTCGTCATCCACCACAAGGATCCCGTTGATTTCCGGGCTGTCGGCATATATTTCACAAGTCTCAAAAAATTCTTCCATATCACATTCAAATAATTCCGGGAGCAAACGGCTCCTGGTCTTTCCGTCAGGAATCAGTCTGCAGTAAAGCGGGTCCCCTGCAAAGCATTCCGTCAGCAATTCCTTTAATTTTTCCACATCTTCTTTTTGTACCCGGTACAATCGACCGCTTTCCATAATCTCAATCCTCTTCCATTTTTTTAACTCCGTACCATTTTTCATGATGTGCATCCATTTCTCTTCTCTTTCGTTTAAGTAGCTGCTTGTAATTCCCCCTTCATTATTATATAATATTATATATAAAAATTGTACAGCACTTTACTACAGAAAGGGCGGCAAAATGAGTATGATTGATATCAAAAAGTTCCTTGACCTAAGCGCCTTACAGAAAATCCAGGATCAATTTTACGAATCCACCGGCTTAGCGGCCGTTGTGGTGGATGCAGAAGGGAATTACATAACAAAGGGAAGTGGTTTTTCCGGTTCCTCCCATACAAACCCCACAGATTTTTCCACAGACATTATCATAAACGGGGAGAAGGCGGGAGCCATCATCGGCGGGCTTCCAAAGGAGTCTAAGAAAGACTCCTGTGGTGAGGAGTTTCAGACGGACCCAGTACAGTCCGAACGCATGATCCGGGCTTCTGCGCAAATGCTGGGGAACGTTATAAACCAGCTGGCTAATCTGGAATATATAAAAACCATTACCCAGAAAAGAAATGATATTTTTGATTCGGAGATAAGCAAAATTCAGAATTCCTTAAGTGAGGTAACAAACAAGACTCACGATCTCCAGAAAGTCGCTTCCATGGAAAGCATTCTGTCCATCAATGCCTCCATCGAAGCCGCCAGGGCAGGGGAAGCAGGGGTGGGCTTTGCCGTGGTAGCCAGAGAATTCGGAGATATTTCAAAGAATTCAGGATCCGTCTATCAAAGGATCCATGAACTTGTTAAAGAAATAGAAGATGCCGTAAGGAATTTAACGGAAATCAACTAAAAAAAGTGAGGAAAGCCTGCTGCAAAGCTCTTTCCTCACTTTTATCGTCTATTTATTCATCCCAGTTATGATAAGTGGCCTGTACGTCGTCCTCCACATCAAGAAGATCCATAATCCGGTTCATCTTTTTGATGGAATCCTCATCCGTCAGTTCCACCCATGTCTGGGGGATCATGGTGATGCCTGCTTCCACCATGGGAATGCCTGCTGCTTCCAGTGCCTCACGCACTCCGCTGAATTCCTCAGGTCCGGTAATTACCTCAAAGCTGTCCTCTTCCTCAGAAAAATCTTCTGCGCCCGCCTCCAGAGAAATCATCATCAGCTCATCAGGATCCATCTCACATTCTTCTTTATCAATGATGATCTGGCCTTTTTTATCAAACATAAAGGACACACAGCCGGGAGTTCCCACATTGCCGCCGCCTTTGGTAAATGCGTTTCTTACGTTTGCTGCAGTCCGGTTCTTGTTGTCTGTCAGCGTGTCTACGATGATTGCAACCCCATTAGGGCCGTATCCTTCGTATGTAATGGTTTCATAATTGACGGAGCCTGCATCGCCGGCTGCTTTTTTAATGCCGCGGTCAATGGTATCGTTGGGCATATTGTTGGCCTTTGCCTTTGCGATAATATCGCGGAGCCTACTGTTGTTTGCAGGATCTGGTCCGCCTTCTTTCACCGCTACCGCCAATTCTCTTCCGATGATAGTGAAAACCTTGCCTTTTGCAGCATCGTTTCTTTCTTTTTTGTGTTTAATATTTGCGAACTTTGAATGTCCTGACATTGTTTCCAACACTCCTTTTCTTTCTCTACTTCGTCCATATGATCTTTAAAAATCAACATCTTTCCTATTTTAGCACTATTTTTTTCATCTTGCAAGAAAAAATAATACACAGCCGCCGATTCTCCCTTTATTTGACAGGGAGCGCAGGCAGCTGTGCTGATTTTACACTTTTTCTACTAAGGATTCCTCATTGGCCTCCATTTTCCTAAGCTCCGGATCTTCCTCCTGCTTCTCTTCCGGTTCTTCCTTCCAGACCCGGATGGTGTGAATGATCTTATTCTCCACACGAAGGATTTTGAAACGGTATCCCAGAATGGACACCTCCGTTTCCTCCCCTTCCTGGGGAATCCGGTCCAGCCTTGAAATCAATAAACCATTGACCGTATCATAGGAGTCATAATCCTCCTCATCAAACTCAATGTTTAAGGTCTTTTCCACTTCTTCCAGGGGGGTCATGCCGCTTACCACATAGGAGCCATCCTCAGAAGGGACAATGTATTCTTCATCCACATCATATTCATCCATGATATTGCCCACGATTTCTTCCAAAATATCTTCCATCGTCACAATGCCCGCCGTCTGGCCGTATTCATCTACCACGATCACCATATGAATCTTTCTGGATTGCATTTCCTTAAACAGGGTATCAATGTTCCTGGTTTCCGGAATGAAATGAGCCTCTCTTAACAACCCTTCGATTTCACACAGCTGGCGGGATGCATTCCGTTTATTTTCCACAGCAATCAAAGCATCCTTCATATGAAGGATCCCAATAATGTCATCTACATCCTTTTTAAAAACCGGGTAGCGGGAATTAAATCCCTCTTTCAGTATAAAATTCACTGCCTCCCGGAGAGTGATCTCTCCGTCCAAAGCCACCAGGTTCTTCCGGTGAGTCATAATATCTCCGGCTTCCTTATCATTCAACTCAAAGATATTTGTGATCATCTCCGCTTCCCTGGCCTCTAAAACGCCCTGTTCATGGCCTTCGTTCACCATGGACATGATGTCCTCTTCTGTAACGTTCTCATTATCTGATGCCATATCGATTCCCATAAGCTTTAAAACGAAGTATGCCACCATATTTGCCAGCCAGGTAAATGGGAGGAGGGGAATCATGATGAGGGATACTGCAGGCAGCATCCGATAGCCCCATTTTTCAGGATTTTCCGCCGCACATCGTTTTGGAATAATGATGCCAAAACTGATCAAAAGCACAATCAGCAGCGCGGAAACCAGCAGAAGACTGATTAAGGATACCCACTGGCTGGGATAAACCCTGCCTCTGGAGAGAACCGTCTCCAGCCTTGCTCCCAGCTGTTCCAAAACAAAAGCTCCTGTTACCATGCCTATTAAATTAGTGGTGATCTGGATAGTATTTACAAACCTGGTAGGCCTGTTTACAATATGTAACAGCTGACCGGCTTTTTTACTACCCTCCTCCATCTGATGCTCCAGTTCGCTTGTATTCACGTTTTGGATCGCCGCTCCAAACCCATAGAATATTGCGTCCAGCACGATAAAAGCAATAAAAATAATCACGCGTAAAAGCGGATTGCCATCGTCCATTCTAAAAATCTACTCCTTTTGTCCATTATCATTCGTATTTTTTTCTCGTAACTATTTAGAAATATACCATCTTCTCAGTAATCCGTCAAGAAAGTTCGATTTGGTGAACTATGTATCCAGTTCCAGGCTCACCCTTAATGCACAGTCCACTTCCTGTTGAAGCTCGTCATCAATATGACAGATCTTTTCCTTCAGCCTCTGCTTATCAATGGTGCGAAGCTGCTCTAAAAGAATCACCGAATCCTTGATCATATCGCATTTTTTTGTATCCAGCTCCACATGGGTAGGAAGCTTTGCCTTGTTCATTCTTGAGGTAATTGCCGCACAGATTACGGTAGGGCTGTGCTTATTACCTATATCGTTTTGTATAATAAGAACCGGACGGATACCACCCTGTTCAGAGCCTACCACCGGCCTTAGATCGGCATAATAAATGTCTCCACGTCTGATTATCACACTCTCACACTCCGTCAATTATTTAGGAAGCTCGATTCGCCTTAAAGCTCACCGAACGGCTGATTTGCTGAATTTTGGCTGTACAACCCTTGCTTCAATTAACAAATCACGCCTAAGTCTAGTATTGACCTTCTTTGACTCGTGTATTCACTTAAGTTTTTCCGCCGCATACCTTATCATATGTTTTGGACATGGAGTTTGTTATCAGACCCTGCAAAACCCTTCATAAGAATCATTGAAATAATCTTTCGTGCCAATGACCCGGCCCTTTTCTATGTAAATGCGGGGCACCCGCTTGCCGATATCGCAGACGATCTCATAGTGGAAGCCGCCGCCTACCCTGGCCAGCTCTTCTACCGTAATCTCTTCATTTCCCTGCCTGCCGATTAAAACCACCTCATCCTCTTCCTCTGCTCCATGAATTCCGGTCACATCCACCATAAACTGATCCATACAGACCCTCCCCAGGATCTTAGCCCGCTGTCCCCTGATAAGCACTTCCCCTTTTCCGGAAAGGTTTCTTGGATAGCCGTCACCGTATCCAACGGGAATAGTAGCGACCGTCATTTCCCGGTCAGCAGTAAAGGTTCCTCCATAGCTTACGGAAGTTCCCGGCTCAATGGTTTTCACATAGGAGATAAAGCTTTTTAATTCCATAGCAGGCTCCAGCTTTACCGTGTTCCTGTCAACTTCCTCCGAGGGATAAATGCCGTAAAGGGATATTCCTGCCCGTACCGCATGAAAGTTGGCCTTCTGCACATCCAGGATCCCGGCGCTGTTGGAGCAGTGAAGGATAGGAATGGTGATCCCTCTCTCAGTGAGCATTGTCACGAACTTTTCGTACTTTTCAATCTGTTTATCTGTGGCTTCCTTATTCCTTTCATCCGCCTTTGCGAAATGAGTGAACAGCCCTTCCACTGCAATTCCCGGAAGGCTGCAGATTTTTGCAGCCTCATCCGCCGCTGCCTCTGTTACCGGATATCCGATCCGGCTCATGCCCGTATCCACTACCAGATGGACGACTGCTTTTTTTCCTTCCTTTTCTGCCAGACAGGAAAGGCGTTCCGCCCGTTTCAGCTGAAATACCGCAGAGCTGATTTCATTTTCCACCAAAAGGCCGTATCCATCCAAGGGCACTACGCCCAGGACCAGAATGGGCTTTTTGATCCCGTGTTTTCTTAAGATCACGCCTTCCTCCACGGTCGCCACCGCATATCCCCACACATAAGGATCTATGGCCCAGGCTATGGGAACCGCTCCGTGGCCGTATCCGTCGGATTTCACAACACCGATCATCCTGGTCCCTTCCTTTAAATTTGCCTTCATGGCTTCCATGTTGTGCCCAATGGCATCCAAATCCACTGTCTCATAAACTCTGCTGTATAATTTCATCTCTCTGTTACCTCGTTTGTCCCTGCCATATTGAATGTATCTCTTCTGCCAGCTCCCTGGCAAGAAGACTGTGATCTCCCTGTTTCTCTCTTACCATGTCTCCTGTACGGCCATGAAGCCATATGCCAAAAGCCGCTGCATCCGACTCTTCTAAGCCAAGGGCCAGAAGCCCGGCTATAATCCCTGTCAGCACATCTCCTGAACCGGCTTTTGCCATGGCGCTGTTGCCGCTTCCATTGATATAGGTCCTCTGATCCTTTAACGCTCCAATGGTCGCCGCATCCTTCAGCACACAGGTGATGCCGAACCGGTCCGCATATTCCCTGGCAGTTGCCACCAAGTTTTTCCTTATGGTTCCCACAGAACTGCCGGTTAGCCTTGCCATCTCTCCTAAGTGAGGCGTCACAATGATGTTTTCCGTGAAATAGCTGGTTAGTTCCGGGTTTGAAGCGATGGCTCCCAGGCCATCTGCATCCAGAATAATGGGAACATATGCATTTGCAAGGACTTCCTCCACCAAATTCCTCACATAGACTTCCTGCCCAAGCCCAGGCCCCAGAACAATTGCGGTGGCCCACTCACACTGCTTTACCAGCAGCTCTTTAAATCCTGCCGTACATGCCTCTGCCTCTTTTGCGTCGTAGGTGGTGATGATGGCTTCCGGAAGCCCTGTCTGGAGGATGGTCCTGTTTTCCTCTACAGTAAAAATCTTCACCAGCCCTGCCCCTGTCCGGTAAGCGGCAAGGGCGCTTAAATAAGCGGCTCCGCTCATGTTTTTCGATCCAGCCACAACAAGGACCTTTCCAAAGGTCCCTTTATTGGAATAAGCCGGGCGTTTAGGGAGCTGTTCCTCATCCCCTGGATCCAGAGTAAAAAATTCCGGTTTAAGGCGTTCCAGGCTTTTGCCCGGAAAACCGATGTCAGCCACAAGAACCTTTCCGCCGTATTCTTTTCCGGGATACAGCATGGTCCCCAGCTTTTCATAGCCAAAGGTGACGGTCACATCCGCCTTTAAGGCAATGCCCATGACCTGTCCCGTATCGGAATGAATGCCTGAGGGAATATCCACTGCCACCGTAAATTCCGGCCTGTAGAAAAAAACTGCCTCAATGATTTCCCGGTATTTACCAAGGATCTCCCGGTCCAGCCCCACGCCAAAAAGCGCGTCAATGAGAATATGGATGGAGCCGGGTTTAAAATCAGGGAATTCCACCAGATGGACGCCCGTATGCTCTGCAATGGAAACCTGAGTAAGATATTCACCGCTTCCCTTTTCCCTTCCTCCTGCAAGCAAGGCTGACACTGCATATCCTTTTAAATGCAGCATTCTGGCAGCTGCGACTCCGTCCGCCCCGTTATTGCCGTTTCCGCATAAGACCCATATCCGGTCCGTCTTTTTCCCGTATTTTACTACTTCTTCTGTAACCGCCAGGGCTGCCCGTTCCATAAGCACCAGAGAGGGGATCCCCACCTTCTCTATGGTATAGCGGTCCACCTCCTTCATCTGTCCTCCTGTTACCAGATATCTCATATTTCTCCCGCCTTTCCTTATTATAGCCCATGCTTTCTGGGCAGGGTCCACCCCGCTCCATCGGGTGTAAAGGTATACCCGTAGGGTGTTTCCTTAAACCTTGTCATAGAAAAACTACCGGCAGCGAAAAGTCTCCCCTTCACCTGCCGGCAGGCATGTTACCCCTTTTTTTCAGCTTGCTTGTTTTTTTCTTCCTCGTTCTGATCCTGCATGTTACAGACCCGGTAAGACAGCCGCATCAGGCTTTCCGATAAGTGGACATTTTCCACCACCACATCATCGGGCACGCTAAGATCCGTATGAGCAAAATTCCAGATCGCCTTGATCCCTGCCTTTACAAGGCGGTCCGCAATCTCCGGTGCCTTTGTCTTTGGAATGGTCAGAGCAGCAATCTGAACATCATTGTCCTTTACAAACTGCTCCAGATCATCTACGCTGCGGATCTCAATTCCACGGACCACAAGGCCGATCAGCCGTGGATTGATATCAAACATTCCTTTAATGAGGAAGCCACGTTTTTCAAAATTTGCATAATTGGCAATTGCCTGACCTAAATTTCCAGCGCCTATGATAACGATATTATGCTGCCTGTCAATTCCCAGTATCTTCCCGATCTCTGCATATAAATATTTTACATTATAGCCATAACCCTGCTGGCCGAACCCGCCGAAATTATTCAAATCCTGGCGGATTTGGGAAGCGGTCACTTTCATTCTGTTGCTTAACTCATTGGAGGAAATACGTTCCACTCCATCTTCCATTAACTCGCCCAGATACCGGTAATATCTCGGAAGCCTGGTAATCACTGCTTTGGAAATTTCTCTCTCTGACACTTCTTCACCTTCTTTAACTTATAATTAAACTAAGATCATTATAACTGCATGACAAAATAATGTCAAACGGGTTTTGTGATTGTATCCTTGAAAAAAGCAAGGACCTATATTATACTAGTTCTGTTGCCTTACATTTATACAGGGAGAGAACGCCTTTCGGTATACCTTTGTACCCTTCGGGTATACCTTTATGCCCTGAAAAACAGGCAGGAAAGAGGAAACGAGACATGATTTTGTCATGCAGTAATATAAGCAAAGCATTTGGAAGCAATGAGGTGATCAAGCACGCTTCCTTTCATATAGAAGACCATGAAAAAGCGGCAATTGTCGGGATCAACGGCGCCGGAAAATCCACTCTTTTAAAGATCATCATCGGAGAGCTTCCCGCAGATGAAGGAGATGTGGTGGTTTCCAAGGGAAAATCCATCGGTTATTTGGCGCAGCACCAGGACCTGTCCGGAGAGCGGACCGTTTATGAGGAGGTTCTGGAAACCAAACGGCCTATTATGGATATGGAGGCGCGGATCCGCCGGCTTGAGGTAGATATGAAGCATGCAGCCGGAGATGAGCTTGAGTCCATGCTCGCCGCCTACAGCCGGTTAAACCATGAATTTGAGCTGTTAAACGGCTATGCCTATGAAAGTGAAGTAACAGGAGTGTTAAAAGGCCTGGGATTTACGGAAGAGGAATTTCATAAACCTGTCACAGCACTATCCGGGGGCCAGAAGACTCGGGTGTCCTTGGGCCGCCTTCTCCTCACCAAACCGGATATTATCCTCCTGGACGAGCCAACCAACCACCTGGATATGGAGTCCATTGCCTGGCTGGAAGGATATCTGCTCAATTATGACGGCAGCGTTATCATCGTTGCCCATGACCGTTATTTTCTGAACCGGGTGGTCACAAAGATCATTGAACTGGATAACGGCCTTATGACCGTATATCAGGGAAATTACACCGATTACAGCGGAAAGCGGGCTATGATACGGGAAGCCCAGATGAAAGCATATATAAACCAGCAGCAGGAAATCAGGCATCAGGAAGAGGTCATTGCCAAATTAAAGTCCTTTAACAGGGAAAAATCCATCCGGAGGGCGGAAAGCCGGGAAAAGATGCTGGATAAAATTGAAATGCTGGAAAAACCATCGGAAATAAACGATGAAATGCGGATCCGACTGGAGCCCAATATCATCAGTGGGAACGATGTTCTCACCGTCCGTGGGCTGAAAAAAGCATTTGAACAGAACCTGCTTTTTGATGACATTAATTTTGAGGTAAAACGCGGGGAACGGATAGCTATCATTGGTGGCAACGGAACCGGAAAGACCACCATACTAAAAATATTGAACGGTATTTTAGAACCGGATGAAGGAGAAATCGCCTTAGGCTCCAAGGTACATATCGGCTATTATGACCAGGAGCACCAGGTGCTTCACATGGAAAAAACACTGTTTGACGAATTGCAGGATACGTATCCTTCCATGAACAACACACAGATCCGTAACATCCTGGCAGCCTTTCTATTCACCAGAGACGATGTATTTAAGCGGGTAAAGGATTTAAGCGGCGGGGAACGGGGCAGGGTATCCTTAGCAAAGCTGATGCTTTCCGAAGCCAACTTCCTCATTCTGGACGAACCAACCAACCATTTGGATATTACTTCAAAGGAAATTTTAGAGGATGCCCTGGTCAATTATACCGGGACCATTCTGTACGTGTCCCATGACCGTTATTTCATCAACAAAACTGCTACCAGAATCCTGGATTTAACCAACCAGACCCTGGTCAATTATATCGGAAATTACGACTACTATCTGGAAAAGAAAGAGATCATGACGAATTTGTATGCTGCTCCTCCTTCTTCCGTAAAGGCCGTTTCCCAGGAAGAGACTTCCGAGACAAAGCTGGACTGGAAAACGCAAAAGGAAGAACAGGCCCGCCTTCGCAAGCGCCAGAATGATCTAAAGAAAACAGAGGATGAAATCCACCAATTAGAAACAAGGGATGGAGAAATCGATGAAGCTCTGGGAAAAGAAGAGATTTTTACCGATGTCTCAAAGCTGATGGAACTTAATAAAGAGAAAGAAACCATCAGGCTGCGGCTGGAAGAACTTTATGAGCTGTGGGAAGAGCTGGCGGAATAAAGGGTCAAAAAATGGAAAGCTGTCTTGGGACAGCCTTCCATTTTTTAATCTGCCTTACCCGGCATACAATATTCTCTTTAAAATCTCCGTTACCTGGGGCGCCTCCTCTTCCATCTCTTCTCTGGTAGAAGAACTCTCCACATAAGCTGACACCAGCTTTCCAAAATAAAACATCATGTCATCTGAAAAATAATCCGGTATATCCACGAAATCCTCCACCGAAACCCTGCTCATGAGCAGATCCGTGGCATCCTGGCTGGAACTGCCGTAGCAGCCGGAGGCATAACCGATATATTCTCCAAAAGCTGCTGTTAAATCTTCCGGCAGGCATATTTTTATTTTTTTATAATTGGTATCCAGTTTATGGCACACATAATAAATACCGCTTTCTGTCATTGGAGCAGAAAAATACCGTTTTCCGGGATAATAGATGATCTCCCACCCCTGATCAATAAACTTCTTTATCCAATCTCTTGGGATGTTCTTGGTTGCCTCCGTAAAGACATCCCTCACCTCAGAAGACAAAGAAGAGGAAGTTTTCTTTCCGTCAATGGTGATATCGAATTCTTTGTTTCTCTGGCCGCTTTCGTCCATATAGAAAAGGCCAACGTACTGATTGGCCGCCATCTGTCCATTATCAAAGAAATAATACCGTTTCCCTGATATAGTCTTATAGCCGGAAGCCGCCATCTCTCCTTTTATGGAAAACCAGTACCAGCTTCCGTCTGTCTCCTGGTACCACCCCCTCTGGGCTGTGCCATCTTCCTTATAATAATGCCATTTCTCTTCCTCGTCGTTATAACACCAGCCAAGTATCAGCTCCCCTGTCTCGGAAAAGCAGTAATTCATCCCGCTGATCCTTGTCCAATCAGAAGCCATATATCCTTCATGGTTAAAGTAATACCAATATCCGTTGATTTCTTCCCAGCAGTTTTTTTTAAGTTCTCCCGCGGCATTGACGTATCTCCAGCCGTCGGGCTCCTCCTGCCACTGCCAGTCCGATAATGCCGCCTGCTGGCTTTCGCTTTCTTCCTGTATCATCTCTTCTGCTGCCATAGAAGTCATCATGCTTCCCAGGGTGAGAATAATACCTGCTGCCGCTATCCATCGTTTCCTCAAGAGTTTTGCACTCCTTCCAGGCCTTCCGTTTTTTATATTTAAAATATTACTATATTTCCAAGGAAAAGTACAGGTTTCAAATTTAAAGTTTTTATGAACAAAAAGCTCTTCTTCCTATTTTTCTTTTTATAGGCTATAATAGTAAAAAATAAACATGTTCAGAAAGCGAGGTAATTCCCGTGAAATGGAAACGTTTCCTGGCCATGGCCGGACTGTTGCTCATTCTCGCCATGTACGCCATTGCCCTTATATCAGCCTTTTCCCATAGCCCGGAATCAAAAAACTGGCTTATGGCCGCTATTATTTCATCTGCGGTTATTCCTATTCTTCTTTATGCTGTTCAGCTGGTCGCCCGTGTGCTTAAGCCGGACAAAACTGACCCGGATCCTTCAGGAAGCAATAAGCAATCATGACCGGTACAGTTGCAGCATCTGTCATCTCTTTTGTCAGCACGAATATAGATAATATCTTTGTAATGATGCTGCTTTATGCTCAGGTAGATGAAAAACTAAAAAAGAAGCATATTGTCATTGGACAATATCTGGGACTTGCTGTTTTGGTTTTGATCAGTATATTAGGTGCTTTCGGCTTGAACTTTGTTCCGCAAGAATATATCGGCTTTCTTGGACTGCTCCCCATAGCTTTAGGAGTCAGGGAATGGATCAATTATAAAATCAAAAAACGCCTCCCTGCAGCTCAATGCCACGGGATTGACAGGAAAGCAGAAACAATCAATGAGGAGCAGATAAAGAATATTTCATTATCACCCGGTAAGGAATATAGCAGACTGCAATATGTATTAATAAAAGCAAAGTGCGCGATATTCCATGCAGTTAATCCTGAGATATTTAGCGTTGTGGTTGTTGCTGTTTCAAATGGAGCGGATAACATAGGCGTATATATCCCTCTCTTCACCGGATACTCCATCATGCAGATCGTTGTGACTATGACCGTATTTTTTCTTATGATGGCATTATGGTGCTTATTGGGCAGTACCATTACTGATTTTCCCAGAATAACGGCCGCAATACAAAAGCATAAGCATGCTGCCGTGCCAATCATTTTCATTGGACTAGGTGTTTATATTTTCATCAAAAGCGGTTTGATCGGGACGATTTAAAACCACATGGTTCCACACTTTTCTTGCTCAGCAGGGCCGCGGCTCATAATAAAAAACGGAGAACAGAAAAAAAGCAGGCGCTCTTTTCCTTGTTCTCCATTTTTATAGTTCCCCGTCAGATTATCTGCGGTAAATGATTTCGTCTCTTCCCGGTCCGTTGGAAACCATGGTAATCGGTGTTTCCATTTCTTTTTCAATGAATTCTATATAATTCCTGCAGTTTTCCGGAAGATCTTCATAGGTCTTAATTCCCCGGATCTCACATTTCCAGCCAGGAAGGGTGGTGTATACCGGTTTTGCCCTGTTAAGCTCTATGGTCGTAGGGAAGTCCTTTGTAACCTTTCCGTCGATCTCATAGCCTACACATATATGAAGCTCATCAAGGTATCCCAGCACGTCAAGAACGGTGAGGGCAACCTCCGTAGAACCCTGGATACGGCAGCCATACCTGGATGCAACCGCATCAAACCAGCCCATACGTCTTGGCCTTCCGGTGGTTGCGCCGTATTCGCCGCCGTCGCCTCCGCGCCGTCTTAACTCGTCCGCTTCATCTCCGAATATTTCACTGACAAACGCACCAGCCCCTACTGCACTGGAATAAGCTTTTACAACGGTGGTAATATTCCTGATCTCATAGGGCGGAATTCCTGCGCCGATGGCACCGTATGCCGCCAGAGTAGAGGAAGAGGTAACCATGGGATAAATACCGTGGTCAGGATCCTTTAAAGAGCCCAGCTGGCCTTCCAAAAGAATGTTCTTGCCTGCTTTTATGGCCTCATGAAGGTATTTGGATACATCGCATACATAAGGCTTCACCATTTCACGGTATTCCTGCAGAGTCTTAAATAGCTCTGCCGGGTCAATGGACGGCTTGTGATAAAGGTGTTCCATCAAAACATTCTTTGTTTCACAAACCCGTTCCACCTTCTCTTTTAAAGATTCTTCATCAAAAAGCTCGCTGACCTGAAATCCGATCTTTGCATATTTATCTGAATAAAATGGAGCAATCCCTGATTTTGTGGAACCAAAGGACTTTTTGCCCAGGCGCTCTTCCTCATACTGGTCAAACAGAATGTGGTACGGCATCAGGATCTGGGCACGGTCTGAAACCAGAACATCAGGCTTTGGAACGCCCTTGCTTACGAGATCCTCAATTTCCTTTACCAGAAACGGGATATTTAATGCCACACCATTGCCGATGATGCTGGTTGTATGATTATAGAATACACCGGAGGGCAGAAGATGAAGGGCGAATTTGCCATAGTTGTTAATGATGGTATGCCCGGCATTGCTGCCTCCCTGGTAACGGATGATAATATCCGATTCCTTTGCCAGCATATCCGTGATCTTGCCTTTTCCTTCGTCGCCCCAGTTGGCGCCTACGATTGCTCTTACCATTTGAATGTTCCTCCTTCGAGTGAAAAATACCATTTACTTACTTATGATAGCGCAAGATCGTCCATAAGTAAAATCAATATTATTTATGTTTGGCATAATCTCAAATTATATTACTTGTCATCAGCTGCAACAGGCGCTTCCCGGCCGGGGATACGGGCGTTTTGCTGTCAGTGACAATGGTAAAATGGCGTTTCGGCATTTCGTCCCGGAACTTCAACTCCACAAGATTTCCCTTTTCCAGCTCCATCTGTGCAAACCCTGACATCACGCAGCCTATTCCCAGATTCCGCATGGCAAACTGGACGATCATATCACTGGTGGAAAGCTCAAACTCCGGTTCCACCGCTATACCGTGGCCTGCCAGATACTCATCCATGAATGTCCTGGTGCTGGTGTTTTTTTCGAGAAAAATGCAGGGCAGATCCTTTAAAATCTCATAATCCAGTTCCTGATCCTTTAAATAGCGGAACTTATCCCCTGCCACAAAGACGTTCCTGATTTCCTTTACATCGGTCCGCTTGACCTCGCTCTTTGCTTCAAAAGGAGTGCTGACTACCCCGAAATCGATTTTGCCGTCGTATAAATACCGCAGCGTTTCAGGTGTCGGCCCGTTGGAAACTCTCACCTTGATACCAGGATACAGCTCATGGAATTTCTCCAGATACGGCAGAAGATAAAACTGAAGGGTCATATCACTGGCCCCGATGCACACCTCGCCTGTATCCAAATCCTTCAGCCTGTTTAACATACTTTCCCCACGCCAGATATTTTCTAAACCGGATTTTACATATTTGTAGAAAAATTCTCCCTCCCGTGTCAGACGGACCCCTTTGGAAGTCCGCAAAAAAAGCTGACTGTCCATGGATTTTTCCAGCTGTCTTACCGCCTGGCTCACTGCCGGCTGGGAAATACACAGCTTCTCTGCCGCAAGGGTAATGCTTTCAAGCTGGGCGACATAATAAAATACCTTGTAATATTCCAAATTGCTGCTCATGGATCCCTCCTGATATGAAAAATCGAGAAAAACACAGGCAGACTTCATAAAATCCCTGATGTCTGCCTGTAAGCTTTTTATACGTGAATCTCTGCCTTCAGCCCAAGAAGCTCCCTGTTTTCATCAAGAAGGGGGGTTACCACCTCATCTAAATAAGCTGTCACCTGGGCAGGGGCACAGCCAACATATCGTTTGGGATCCATGCTCTTTTTTAAGTCCTCCAGGGAAAGATTAAAGGATGGGTCGGCTGCGATAAGCTCCAGTAAATTGTTGTCAAGGCCATTGACCTTCACATTCCGGCCTGCTTCCATGGACAGTTCCCTGATCCGTTCATGAAGCTCCTGCCTGTCTCCGCCTGCCTTTACCGCATCCATCATGATGTTTTCCGTAGCCATGAAAGGCAGCTCAGCCATCATGTGCTTCTCAATGACCTTGGGATATACTACAAGCCCATCCACGACATTTAAATAAAGGTCCAGAATTCCGTCGATTGCCAGAAAACCTTCCGGAATACTTAAGCGCTTATTGGCAGAATCATCCAGAGTTCTCTCAAACCACTGGGTGGAAGAAACCAGCATGGGGTTCATCACATCTGCCATAACATAATTGGAAAGGGAAGCCATCCGTTCGCTTCTCATGGGATTGCGTTTGTAAGCCATGGCAGAAGAACCGATCTGACTTTTTTCAAAGGGCTCTTCCACTTCTTTTAAGTGCTGAAGAAGGCGGATATCATTGGAAAATTTATGAGCGCTCTGAGCAATGCCTGCCAGCACATTGACCACTCGGCTGTCCACCTTTCTGGAATAGGTCTGGCCGGAAACCGGATAGCAGCCGGAAAAACCCAGTTTCTCCGCGATCATGGCATCCGCCCTTCTCACCTTGTCCATATCTCCGTCAAACAGTTCCAGGAAGCTGGCCTGCGTCCCTGTGGTGCCCTTGGAGCCAAGAAGCTGAATGGAACCGATCATATAGTCTAAGTCTTCTAAATCCATGGTCAGATCGTGAAGCCATAGGGTGGCTCTTTTTCCCACAGTTGTAGGCTGGGCAGGCTGGAAATGGGTGAAAGCCAGGGTGGGTAAGTCCTTATATGCGTCAGCAAACTTAGCCAGTTCATCGATCACATTGATGAGTTTTCTTCGAACCAGTTTCAGTGCTGACCTCATGATAATAAGATCCGTATTATCTCCCACATAACAGGAGGTTGCTCCTAGATGGATAATTCCCTTGGCCTTCGGACACTGGACGCCGTATGCATATACATGAGACATGACATCATGGCGGACCTCTTTTTCCCTCTGTACCGCCACATCGTAATTGATCTCATCCTGATAGGCTTTTAATTCCTCTATCTGCTCCTCTGTAATAGGAAGTCCCAGTTCCTTTTCCACTTCCGCCAGGGCGACCCACAGCTTTCTCCATGTCTTAAATTTTCTGTCCGGAGAAAAGATGTACTGCATCTCCTTACTGGCATAGCGCTCAGACAGCGGGCTTTGGTATCTATCTGTCATGTTCTCAATATTCCTCCTTAGGGTTTTTATTTATCTTCATAATAGCATATTTTTTGTGTCATGAAAAGAGAAAGCAGGAACCGCCTGCGGGCCTGTTCAACTGTGGCCAGCCCGGCGGTCCCGGCTCTGATAATAAACTTTTTACTCGCTGTACTCTCCCCGGATATCCTCTTTTGGCGGTTCTATGGGATAATTTCCGCTGAAACAGGCGTTGCAGATGGGAAGCCCTTCTGCCATTTCTTCCAGCCGGTCAGTCCTTAAGTAAGATAAAGAATCCGCTCCCAGAATAATCCGGATTTCCTCAATGGTCCTGTTATGTGCGATCAGCTGTTCCTCGTTGGGTATGTCGGTCCCAAAATAGCAGGGATGGAGAAACGGAGGGGAACTGATCCTCACATGAACCTCCTTTGCCCCTGCTTCCCGAAGCATGTTGACAATAAGGGCGCTGGTGGTTCCTCTGACAATGGAATCGTCGATCATAATGACACGCTTTCCCATCACAGCTTCTTTCAGCACATTGAGCTTAATCCTGACCGATGATTCCCGGTTGCTCTGCTTTGGTTTAATGAATGTCCTGCCAACATAGGAATTCTTTACAAAGGCAGTCCCATAAGGAATCCCGGACTGAAGGGAATACCCCAGTGCTGCTGCATTTCCTGATTCCGGTACTCCAACCACAAGATCCGCTTCCACCGGAGAATCCATTGCCAAAGCGCGTCCGGCACACATCCTGGAGTGATAGACGCTGACACCGTCAAAGACACTGTCCGGCCTTGCAAAATATATATATTCAAAAATACACCTGGCTTCCTTTGATTTGTCCTCAGGACAGAGGCTTGTATCAGAAACAATTCCCGCCTTTGTTATGGTCACGATCTCTCCCGGGCGGACATCCCGTATAAATTCTGCGCCAATGGTATCAAGGGCACAGCTTTCCGATACCAGAATATAAGCATTATCACGTTTTCCAATGCACAGCGGCTTAAATCCAAAAGGATCCCTGGCTCCAATCATTTTACGCGGGCTCATAATAACAAGGGAATAAGCCCCCTTGATCTTTTTCATGGCATTTGCCACTGCAGCTTCGACTGTGGCAGCATTTACCCTTTCCCGGGCAATGTGATAAGCGATCACCTCTGTATCAATGGTCGTCTGAAATATGGCTCCGTTATATTCAAGCTCACGTCTCAGCTCCGGTGCATTGACCAGATTGCCGTTATGAGCCATGGCCAGGGTCCCTTTTAAGTAATTGAGTACAAGCGGCTGGGCATTTTCCCTCGTACTGCTGCCCGCAGTCGAATAACGAACATGGCCTACGCCAATGTTGCCGTGGAGGTTTTCTAAAATTTCCGGTGTAAAGACCTCGTTGCATAACCCCATCCCCTTATGGGCGCTTACCTTTCCCATGGGGCCTTCTGTATCGCTGACCGCAATTCCGCAGCTTTCCTGGCCTCTGTGCTGTAACGCAAACAATCCATAATAAATGGTAGAAGCAACGTCGCCTCCGTCAAAATCGTACATTCCGAATACGCCGCACTCCTCATGTAACTCTTCCTCAAAATTAAAATCCCATTCGTTATTCATCAGATGTCTTTCCTCTTTCCTGTCCATGGTTTTTGGGCAAAGCCCGCCCCCTTGAGAGTCTGCCCCGCTTTATGGGGCATCGGGCGTAAAGGCATACCCCCAGGGTGTTTCCTCCCTGTGCTGTTTACCTGATGCCAAGACGGCGGAATACTTCCTCGTATGCGTCCTCCACGCCTCCCAAATCCCTGCGGAAACGGTCCTTATCCAGCTTCTCATGGGTATCCTTATCCCACAGCCTGCATGTGTCAGGAGAGATCTCATCAGCCAGAATGACCTGCCCGTGATAACGGCCGAATTCAATCTTAAAATCGATCAAATCAATGTTTAAACCGTCAAAATATTCTTTCAGTACTTCGTTTACCTTAAAGGCATATTCCGTGATTTTATCAATCTCTTCCTGAGTTGCCAGCTCTAAGGCCAAAGCATAATAGTCGTTGATGAACGGGTCACCTAAGTCGTCATTTTTATAACTGAATTCAAGAGTCGGGCAGGCAAATTTTATGCCTTCTTCCATACCCATCTTCTTGGCAAAGCTTCCTGCGGAGTAGTTTCTGATGATTACTTCAAGAGGCACGATCTCCACTTTCTTTACAACGGTCTCACGGTCGTTTAACTCTTTCACCAGATGGGTGGGAACGCCTTTTGCTTCCAGCTTCTTGAAGATAAAGTTGGTCATCCGGTTGTTGACCGCGCCCTTTCCTACAATGGTGCCTTTTTTAAGGCCATTAAATGCTGTGGCATCGTCTTTGTATGAAACAATCAATATATCCGGATCTTCCGTTGTATAAACCTTCTTCGCTTTTCCCTCATACAGCAATTCTTTTTTCTCCACAATAGCCACCTGTCCTTTTCTGAATTAATTTATAAGTTTTTCAAATAAAACTACGGTGTTTCAGTAGAAATTATAATACAGTAAAAATGGGATTGCAACTGGTTTTATTATTATAAATACTTATGACCACCATGGGATTTTGTTTCTCAATCAGGCCCCTGAAGGATCACACGCTCCACCTTCTGCCACAGCTTAACCGTGCCTTCCTTCCAGTCAAAAGAAACTCCCTGTTCCCTTGTTTCCCCGGTTTTCCGGCCCCAGAAGTCTTCCGACGTCACTTCCTTCTCCTCAGCCATTTCCTGTCCGGCAAGGAGAAAGGCGGGAACATTGCTCCCCGCAATTTCTTCATGGAACAGGGAAATCACTGCTCCTTCCACAACGAGGAAAAGAATCAGACTCTTTCTTATGCGCATGTTTCTGGCCTCTCCGTTGGGAATAAACCGTTTAAGACTTCTCCAGGGCTTTTTCCTCTTTTTATTATACCTCTGATATTTAAAATAATCAAATTTCCCTTTCATATATCTTCTGCCTCTCTGCCAAGCAGGCCATGTTATTTTTTTAACATTTTTATTGGATAACTGTCCGGAATATGGGCGTTTAAACAAAAATCAAAAGAAATGCCTTAAAATACGGCAAGATATGTCTTGTTTCCATTATAACTTATATTAAAAAAAGCTTCAAGCATTGATTCCATGCCTGAAGCTTTTTTTCAACCTTCTTATTATTGAGCCTTTGTAGCATCAGTGGTTGGCTGGCCATTGCTTTCCCCTGTGATTTTGTCAACCCCTTTTTCTACATCATCAACGACTCCGTTAACCACACCAGTGCTCTCATCAGCACCTGTTGTAGCTCCTGCAGCAGTAGTTTCTTTTGTCGTCGTTGCTGCTGTTGTCTGGGTTGTTGCCGCTGTAGTACCTGCTGAAGTTCCATCATTTCCCTTCGTGGTGCCGCAGGCAGTCATACACATTACTGCCATGATGACAATAAGTGTAATTGCATATGGTTTTATTCTCTTCATAATACATTCTCCTTTCATTTTCTACGATTAGTATGTGTAAAGGATGAACGAATTATGGTGGAAGATATTGGAAAATTTATGAATCTATTACATCTTTCATGGAATATAATCCCGGAGCTTTTCCTGCCAGAAACTTTGCCGCAGAAACGGCTCCTTTTGCAAAAATAGCCTTGGAATAAGCGGTGTGATGAAAGGTGACAATCTCATCCTTTCCCGCAAAAATCACATCATGTTCTCCAACAATGGTTCCTCCGCGGACAGACTGAATCCCCATCTCTTTTTTGTCTCTGGCCTTCCTTACCTGGCTTCTGTCATAAACATAATGATATTCCTGATCCATGGCCTCATTGATGGAATCTGCCAGGGCAAGGGCTGTTCCGCTGGGGGCATCCAGCTTTTTATTGTGATGTTTTTCCAGTATTTCAATGTCAAATCCTGCAGCAGCAAGGACCTGGGCCGCATCTTTTACCAGCTTCATAAGCAGGTTCACTCCAAGAGACATATTGGCAGACTTAAGGACAGCAACATGATTTGCAGCCTCTTCCAGCTTTTTCATCTGTTCTTCTGAAAGGCCGGTGGTACAAACTACCACAGGTATTTTCTTCCTTACGCTGTATTCAAGAAGACCCTCCACCGCTTTGGCAGAGGTAAAATCCACGATCACATCCGCCTCCGCGTCACAGGCCTCAAGAGACGGAAATACCGGATACGGATTCTGGCCGGCATCATTGGGATCAATACCCGCAACAATGGTTAAATTTTTTTCCTCTGCCGCAATCCCGGTCACCACCTGGCCCATGGCCCCGTTACAGCCGTGCATTATCATCCTAATCATGTTTCCTCTTTCCTGCCCACGCTTTCTGGGCATAAAGGTATACCCGCAGGGTGTTTCCTCTTTCCTGCCCACGGTCAGACACTTCTGTGGCGTCTTCCCTGGGTCACACTGTGCCCACGCTTTCCGGGCGCAAAGGAATCCCCAGGGTATTTCCTCCATGTATCATATATCGTTAACCGATTACAGAATTCCATACTCTTTCATGGCTAGTTTTAAGCGTTCCTGATTCTTAGGTTCCATCTCGGTAAGGGGCAGACGCATGGGGCCTGCGGCCTTTCCCATAAGATTTAAGGCAGCCTTAACAGGAATGGGGTTGACCTCACAGAATAAGGCATTGATGAGAGGAATGGCTGCCAGCTGCAAAGCGGCGCTGCGTTTCACATCTCCCTTAAAATAAGCTTCACAGATTTCGTGAGTCTGGGCAGGCGCAATGTTGGAAAGAACAGAAATAACACCTTTTCCTCCCAGGGACATCATGGGAACAATCTGGTCATCATTGCCTGAATAAAGATCCACATTGCCGTCTGTTAAGCTCATTAAATCCGCGATGGCTGTAAAATTGCCGCTCGCCTCCTTAACGCCCACAATGTTTTCAACATTTAAGCAAAGATCAGCTATGGTCTCGGCCGCAATGTTTATCCCGGTTCTTGCCGGAATATTATACAGGATAATGGGAATCTTCACTTCATTGGCAACGGCTTTAAAGTGAGCCTTCAATCCGTTCTGAGTTGCCTTGTTATAGTAGGGAGACACGAGAAGAAGCCCGTCCGCACCTTGGCTTTCCGCCTCCTTAGACAGATAAACCGCCGTATCCGTGCAGTTGGAGCCGGTTCCTGCGATAACAGGGATCCGCTTCTTCGTCACTTCACATACGTATTTGATCGTGTCTAAATGCTCCTCATGGGTCATGGTCGAAGCCTCGCCTGTTGTGCCGCAGACAATGATGGAGTCAGTTCCCGAAGCGATCTGCTCTTCTACCAGCTCCTCCAGCTTCTCATAGTTTACCTCACCGCTTTCTTTAAATGGTGTGACAAGAGCTACACCTGCGCCTTCAAAAATTGCCATAATATTATCCTCCTGATTCTTTTTCGTCATACACAGTAAACTTTCATCCGGTCCATAATCTGCGGAGCAAGGAGTCTGCGAACCAGATTCCGCTCCAAAAAGGAGCACCTTAGCGGCCATGGTGCATTTGTGTATCCTGGGCTTCCATGGCGGAGCGTATTTTGATTCACAGAGCGTAATCTCCTGTGAAAAAAAACAGAGCTGACACAGGGTCAGCTCTTAAAGTTCAGAATCTGGTAATCTCATCTTTCTTTAAGTAGCTCCCCATCCGATTGGATGACAGTCATATGGCTCTTAACCATATGCCCAGAACAGGTACGCTCAGGCCATACCGTTCTTCGGCGTTTCTTCCTTCCCCCTGCCCTCATCTGTACCTGATACATCGGACAGAGTACTTATAAGCAACGCAACCTCTACTCTATTATGTATGTTACCATACTATCATTATTATTTTGTGTTGTCAACTTTAACATGGTTGATTTCCAGAATACTGTCTACATAAGGTTCTATTTCCTTTTGAAATACTTTACCGGTTAATATAACTTCCATCTCATCAACTTTAGACTGAAGCAGCTTTATCAGCTCCTCTGCCTCTATGATCTTCTGGTCCAGCAGTCCAAGAATTTCATCCAGGATCAGCATATCGCATTCCCCTGTTGATAAGACCTTTTTTGCAAAATTTAAGCCGTTGCGGATATTTCTCCGTTCCTCTTCCTGCTGTTCTTTGGATAGGCTTTCAAAAAAACCATCGGACTTTTCAAACCGGAATATTTTCATCTCAGGCTCCAGACATTTCATTACATCAAATGAATCCCGGCCGGGGCAGCCTTTTAAGAACTGTATCATGATAACAGTTCTGTTCCTGGTCAGAGCTCCGATTCCCATACCCAGCGCGGCTGCAGTCTTTCCTTTTCCTTCCCCGCAAATAACCTGTATTGCACCTCTATTCATCCTTCAGCACCTCATAACAGCTAAAAAGCAATTATTTACATATTATGTTAGAACCCGCTTATCGTATCATAATTTTAATTTTTTTGCAAGTTTTCTTAACATTTCCTTATTATTTCCATGCTTTTTTTAGTAAGGCCGCACCGTTTTATGGGTGCAGAGATATACCGTAAGGCATTCCTTATTTATAAATGACAGTTCCTATTCCGCACATTCCAGCTTGCTGACCGATACTTCATAGGCCACTCTTTTTTCACATTCTGTTTCACTTAATTTTTTGGTGTATTCCCTGCTCTGGACTCTACCCCAAACCTTTACTCTTGTTCCTACCGAAAATCCGGAAGCATATCTGGCATTTCTCCCCCATGCGATGCAGGGTATGTAATCTGATTTTCCATATGGGCGGTTAACCGCAAGGAGCAGGTCCGCAATTTCCCTGCCTAAAGGTGTTTTTCTGTAAATGGGAGCTTTGCAGATATATCCATCCAGAAAAATTTGATTGGTCTTTGTATAGTCTGTAAATTCTTCTATAAAATGGATTTCTCTCACAAAAACAGAAAGCACCAGCCGGTTTTTTGTTCCTTCATGACGGTTATAGGAACGAAACTGGCCGACAGCTTCCACTGTTAAGCCGTTGTAATCCCCTTCTATGTCAATAAGGCGTTCTGAAATCATGAGCGGTATAACATCTGCCTGTTCACTGAGACGGTTTACAGCAACATCCACCATATAGAATCCTTCTCCAAATACTTCATGGCTGAAGGTGAAGCCGGAGATGATCTCTCCGATAACGCTCACTTTGTTGTTTTCAATCATTTTTTCTGACATTGTATTTCCCCTCTTCTTTCACTTATTTGCTAATATGCTTCACAGCTAATATTAAATTTATGTCATAAGATCCCCTAAAATGATAGAAAACAATCCAAAAATATCGACACAACAAGGCAGAATTCCCAAGAAAATAAAGGGGAATGCCGCCGCATTGCCGAATTTTCGGCTAATGAAGGCAGCATTCCCCTTAATATTACAATTTACGTCAATGATTTTTTGTTAAGAGATGACCTTTTTCTCAAGGTAGGATCCAATATTTTCTTTCTGATCCGAAGGTTTGAAGGAGTGATCTCCAGCAGCTCATCGGTATCAATAAAGTCAAGGCACTGCTCCAAGCTCATTTCCCTTGGCGTGGTCAGCTTAAGAGCTTCATCAGCGCTGGAAGAACGGGTGTTGGTCAGCTTTTTCGTCTTGCAAACATTGATTTCAATGTCTTCTGCCTTTGGATTCTGCCCTATAACCATACCGGAATAAACCTTTACTCCAGGCCCGATAAACAGGCTTCCTCTTTCCTGGGCGCCAAACAAACCATAGGTAATGGATTCCCCTGATTCATACGCGATGAGGGATCCTGTCTTGCGGTAGGATAATTCTCCTTTAAATGGCGCATAGCCGTCAAATGCCGTATTCATGATTCCGTTTCCTTTTGTATCCGTCATAAACTCTCCCCGGTATCCGATGAGGCCTCTTGATGGAATGGCAAATTCCAGTCTTGTATAGCCCCCGTTGGCCGGGCTCATACCCTGAAGCTCTCCCTTACGGCTTGTAAGCTTCTGGATAACGGCTCCTGTAAATTCCTCCGGTACGTCAACATAAGCGATCTCCATTGGCTCCAGCTTGTGGTTTCTCTCATCAAAGCGGTATAAAACCTCCGCCTTGCTGACAGCGAACTCAAAGCCTTCTCTTCTCATGTTCTCAATCAGAACAGACAGATGAAGCTCCCCGCGTCCGGAAACCTTAAAGCAATCAGGAGAATCGGTTTCCTCCACCCGAAGGCTGACATCCGTATTCAATTCCCGGAATAGGCGCTCCCTGATATGGCGGGATGTAATGAATTTTCCTTCCTGTCCCGCAAGAGGGCTGTCATTTACCATAAAATTCATTGCAATCGTAGGCTCTGATATCTTCTGGAACGGGATAGCTTCCGCGTTTTCCGGAGAACAGAGGGTATCGCCGATGTGAATATCTGCAATTCCGGAAATGGCGACAATGGCGCCGATGGTGGCTTCCTGGACTTCTACCTTGTTAAGTCCTTCATATTCGTACAGTTTTCCCACTTTTACCTTGCGGAATTTATCCGGATCATGGTGGTTAACGATCACACACTCCTGATTTACCCTTACCTTTCCGTTGTCCACCTTGCCTACGCCGATCCGTCCGACGTACTCATTGTAGTCAATGGTGCTGATGAGCAGCTGGGTGGATGCATCCGGGTCCCCTTCCGGCGCCGGTATATGATCGATTACGGTCCGAAACAGCGGCCCCATGTCAACTTCCTCATCTTCAAGCTCTTTTTTGGCAAAGCCGGCTTTTGCAGAAGCATAGATAAAGGGACAGTCCAGCTGTTCTTCGCTGGCATCTAAGTCCATGAGAAGCTCCAATACCTCTTCCTCCACCTCCTCAGGTCTTGCCTCCGGGCGGTCAATCTTATTAATACAGGTCACTACGGATAAGCCAAGCTCCAAGGCTTTCCGAAGCACGAACTTCGTCTGAGGCATAACGCCTTCATAAGCATCTACAACCAGAATTACGCCGTTTACCATCTTTAAAACGCGTTCCACCTCGCCGCCGAAGTCAGCATGGCCAGGAGTATCAATGATATTGATCTTGGTCCCGTTATAATGAACGGCCGTATTCTTGGATAAAATGGTGATTCCCCGCTCTCTCTCAATATCATTGGAATCCATGACACGCTCCATGACTTCCTGGTTCTCACGGAAAATACCGCTCTGCTTAAGCAGGGCGTCCACCAGCGTTGTTTTACCATGATCGACGTGGGCAATGATTGCCACATTTCTTACGTCTTCTCTTTTCATCTTCATAAAATGTACTCTTCTTTCTTTTCTTTAAACAAAGAATGTACTTTGTCCGTCATAAGGTATACCGGACAAAGTACATTTTTATAATACAGGCAATCATGTTCCCATATCATAAAAAACTAAGGACCGTATCCGCCCTTAGTTTCATTTACATTATCACAATTATTCAGTATAACATCCTAAATTCTATATTGCAAGATTTTTTCTGTTTTTTCGACACTTTTTTAAAGCCTTCCAATTCTCATCCAGGAAACAAAATCACCTCTTTATTAAAAATGCCGTAATAAACTTCTCCTGACATATGCAGCCCTGCTCTTCCGCTGGTCGCTTCTGTAATATCAGCCCGAACCTTGTCCAGAGCTCCATCAGGAACCAGGGCCGTAAGCTCCACCCGGTCCGTATACTCAACGCCAAGGGTCGTGATCTCCTGCTGCCCCAGAAGATACTGGATCTTTCCAATGCCATTGTAATCCGTAGTCACAGAAAGCTTTACTGCCGGTTCCACGGTCAAAGCCGTACAATTCTTAAGCCCTTCCTGAACTGCCTTGGAATAAGCTCTTACCAGGCCTCCCGTACCAAGAAGCGTGCCTCCAAAATACCGGGTAACCACCGCGCAGAGGTTTACAAGCTTCTCGCCTTCCAGCACATCCATCATGGGTTTTCCGGCGGTCTGGCTTGGCTCTCCGTCATCGCTTAAGCGCTTTTCCTCCCCGCCCCTTCCTATGATCCAGGCGTAGCAGTTATGCCTTGCATCCCAATACCGCTTTCTCGTTTCCTCAATAAAAGCCAGCGCCTCTTCTTCTGTTTCCACAGGCTTTAAACCGGCAATGAACCGGGACTTTTTTTCCGTTATTTCCCCTGTGCCTCCCTGATACAAAATCCTGTAAGCCTTTCTCATAAACTTCCTCATTCCTTCTTTTAACCGATTCCTTTCATTATATCCAAAAGTCCTGGTCCAGGCAAGCTTTCATGTATATTTTGTCCGATTATCTCCAAAAATGGTAAGTGTTGAATTGTACGACAATTTTTGGTATAATGAACCGGTAAAGGAGGTTTCCTATGAATTACGGCAAACAATCAACAGAGAAAAAAATCAGATCTGCCAATTCAAAAGCAAGGAAATACACCACCAAGGTCTTTCTTGCCTTTTTAAAGAGTTTATTTGTGCTGTGCTTATTTGGCGGCATCGTTGTCGCCAGCGTCTGCTTTGGCATGGCAAAAGGTATCATAGACAATGCTCCTGAAGTGGATATTGCAACCATTGTTCCAAATGAATATGCAACAACGGTCTATGACAGTGCCGGCAACGTCACTGAAACCCTGGTAACCGCAGGTTCCAACCGGGAGGAGGCCACCTATGAGGAACTGCCCAAGAATCTTATCAATGCATTTGTTTCTTATGAGGATTCCAGGTTCTGGGAGCACAACGGAATTGATTTGCGTTCCATTATGCGCGCTGTAAAAGGCGTGCTGACAGGCGATTCCACGGCAGGCGGAGGAAGCACCATCACCCAGCAGCTGATTAAAAACAGCGTATTCGGCGGGGGGATGGAAAAGAGCTTTGGGGAGCGGCTGGAAAGAAAGCTGCAGGAATGGTTTTTAGCCGTCAAGCTGGACGGAGCCATGTCCAAGGAGCAGATCATAACCAACTACTTAAATACCATCAACCTGGGCAACAATTCCCTGGGAGTCAAGGTAGCAGCCAGGAGATATTTCAATAAGAATGTATCGGATTTAACCCTGTCAGAATGCGCTGTCCTCGCAGGAATCACCCAGAACCCGTCAAAGTTTAACCCAATCACAGGACAAAAGGCCAATTCGGACAAGCAAAAAGTAATTCTCCAATACATGCTTGACCAGGGATATATTACAAAGGAAGAAGAGGATAATGCCCTGTCCGACGATGTGTATTCCAGAATCCAGAATGTTGACACCGCCACAAAAGAAACTTCCTCCCCATACAGCTATTTTACGGATGAGCTGGTGGAACAGGTCAAACGGGCCATGAAGGATCAGTTGGGGTATACGGACACCCAGGCCCACAACTTACTGTACAGCGGCGGCCTGTCCATTTATACCACCCAGGATCCCAAGCTCCAGACCATTGTAGACGAGGAGATCAACAATCCTGAAAACTATTCCGCAGCCAGATATTCCATAGAATACAGACTGTCAGTTACTCACAAGGATGGAACCACCACCCATTACTCCCAGGAGAATATAAAGCATTACCACAGGGAAAACGGAGATTCCGGGTATGACGGCCTATATAATTCCGAAGAAGCGGTTCAGGCCGATGTGGACGGATACAAGGCTTATCTTTTAAAAGAAGGGGATACCATTCTGGGAGAAAGCCTTCATAAGACGCTGCAGCCCCAGGCTTCCTTTGTTCTCATGGACCAGACAACAGGAGAAGTAAAGGCCATTAGCGGCGGACGGGGGCAGAAAACTGCCAGCCTGACCTTAAACCGGGCCAGCAACACATACCGGCAGCCAGGCTCCACCTTTAAGATCTTAACAGCCTTTGCACCTGCCATTGACACCTGCGGGGCCACCCTTGGAACGGTTTATTACGATTCCGTTTACACGGTAGGCAATAAAACGTTTTCCAACTGGTACAGTTCCGGCTATCAGGGTTACTCCAGCATACGGGACGGAATCATCTATTCCATGAACATCGTTGCCGTCCGCTGCCTGATGGAGACCGTAACACCTCAGCTTGGGGTGGAATATGCCAAGAATTTCGGCATCACCTCTTTAACTGACACGGATTATAACCCGGCCCTTGCCCTTGGCGGAATCACCACCGGTGTCTCCAACTTAGAACTGACCGGCGCCTTTGCCACCATAGCCAACGGAGGGGTTTATAAAAAACCCATATTCTTTACCAAGATTCTGGATCACGACGGCAAGGTGTTAATTGATAATACGCCGGAAACTCACCGGGTATTAAAGGATTCCACCGCATTCCTTCTGACCGATGCCATGTCAGACTCCATGGAAAGCAGCAGGAAGTTTTCAAGCGCGGGGCCAAGCTCCACCAGCGCCGCCGCTCATATTCCAGGCATGTCGGCAGCAGGAAAAAGCGGTACAACCACCGCAAACAATGATATCTGGTTCGTAGGCTTTACCCCCTATTACACTGCCGGTATCTGGGCAGGCTGCGATGACAACCAGAAGCTGACAAAACAAAACGGAGGCACTTCCTTCCACAAAGCTATCTGGAGGAAAATCATGACCAGGGTCCATGAAGGAATGTCTGATCCCGGATTTACGGTTCCTGACAGCATAGAAACCGCCCAGATCTGCCGAAAATCCGGCAAGCTGGCAGTCTCCGGAATCTGTAATAATGACCCCAGAGGCAATGCGGTATACACGGAATTTTTTGCAAAGGGTACTGTTCCCACGGACGTATGCAACAACCACGTACGGGCTACGGTTTGCTCCGTATCCCACCGTCTGCCTACTCCTTATTGTCCGGAGCGGACTACAGCCATATTCATGGCAATTCC
The DNA here is from genome assembly GCF_000526995.1 of Lacrimispora indolis DSM 755. Lineage (NCBI taxonomy): Bacteria > Bacillati > Bacillota > Clostridia > Lachnospirales > Lachnospiraceae > Lacrimispora > Lacrimispora indolis. Next base: position 5,738,350 of record NZ_AZUI01000001.1, read on the forward strand.
TGCGGGAGAAGAAGGGGCAACAGATGATTCCAAATACGCTATGCCAGGCTACTGCACCATCCATTCCGCCAACTCCATCATCCTTCCTCCGGGAGATGATTCAGACTCGTCCGGCGGAATTCCCCAGCAGTTCGGACCTGGATATACGCCCCAGAATCCCGGAGGCGTAACGCAGATTCCTCCTTGGGGAGGTTATTAAGAAAAAAACACGAGGGTGCCGGAAAAGTTAAATTAACTTTTCCGGCACCCTTTCTATAACTGCTCTTCTTTTTTTATCACAACTTTATCAGCTTTTCATCTTGGGTTTAAATATAACGGATCCTAAATATCCGAAAATCAATGCTCCCGAGATTCCTACGGCGCTGGAAGTAAACCCTCCTTTAAAAATCCCTAAGAATCCATCCTCTCCCATGCTCTTCCATACACCCTTCCATAAGGTGTTTCCAAAGCCCAGAAGGGGAACTGTTGCCCCGGCTCCGGCCCAGTCGGCAAAGGGCTGGTAGATTCCAATTGCTCCCAGAATGCTTCCGGTCACCACCAGAAGGACCATGATGCGCCCTGGCATCAATTTCGTATTGTCCATTAATATCTGCACCAGAGCGCAGATCACTCCTCCCACTAAAAACGCTTTCACGTAATCCATGGCTGTCTCCTTTCTTTTATACTGGCTGTGTGTTGGTAATGCCATTTTTAATTTAGTAAACATACGACGCCATGCCATTCATAATTTGACGGAAATACACCGCCAAATTATGAATGCGGGCTATAGGTTTCCTACATTCTCAATCACAACCCCATGGGCGATGCCTGGGATCGTCTCACCTTCGTTAAAGCTCACTGTGGAAAGGAGAGCGCCTGTAGGAACATACAGAACCCGTTTCCAGGTACCGTCTTGTACTTTAGGGAGTATATAAGCACAAAGAGTGGAAGCCGCACATCCGCAGCCGCTTCCTCCCGCATGGGTATCCTGCTCCTCGCTGTTAAATATTTCGATTCCGCAATCCGTATGCACCGATTCCAAGTCATGTCCCTTATTTTTCATGAAATCAAGGAGGATCGTCCGGCCGACCTGGCCTAAATCTCCTGTGATGATTTTGTCATAATAGGATTCATCCACCTGAAAATCATCAAAATTCTGTTGAATAGTATGAAAGGCGGCCGGAGCCATGGCTGCTCCCATATTCATGGAGTCTTTGATTCCCATATCCACCATGCGCCCGGTTGTGATCCCGGTTATGGCTGCGATCCCTTCTTTCCTGTTCTTGGTGAGCACCACCGCGCCGCAGCCTGTAACGGTCCATGAAGCGGAAAACGGCCTTTGGTTTCCATATCCCAGAGGAAAACGGAACTGCTTTTCAGCCGTTGCAAAGTGGCTGGAAGCCATTGCCATGACCTTGTCCGCATAGCCCCCTGCAACAGTCATTGCGCCCAGATTAAGCGCCTCTCCCATGGTGGAGCATGCTCCGAAGAGGCCGAATAAAGGAATTTCCAAATCCACCGTTCCAAAGGACGTGGCGATCAGCTGGCCCAGTAAATCTCCCGCAAATAAATAGCGAATGTCCTTTTTCCGGATATCTCCTTTTTCAATAGCCAGATCAGCTGTCTGCTTCTGAAGGGCGCTTTCCGCTTTTTCCCAGGTATCAGCTCCGAACATGTCATCCTGCTCCACCACGTCGAACAGTTTTCCCAGAGGACCTTCCCCTTCTTTTTTACCGACTATGGAAGCCATGCTTTCAATAATCGGAGGTTCTTCAAATTTAATACTCGCTTTTCCTATCTGCATTTTCTCTCTCCATTTCTCTGACCGGTTCATTCCTACAGCATGCGGAAGGCCTTTAATACATAGGCGATGATTCCAAGGATCCAGGAGCTTAATATCCCGTATAGTATGACAGGGCCTGCAATGGTAAAAATCTTGCAGCCAATTCCAAATATCTGGCCCTCTGCCTTGAATTCCACCGCCGGGGCTACAACGGAATTGGCAAATCCCGTGATCGGCACCAGGGCACCTGCTCCGCCAAACTTTACAATCTTAGGATAAATGTTAAATCCGGTAAGGATGACACTGGCTGCAATCAGAACCAGAGTGGTCCAGGCAGAAGCCGCTTCCTTTTCCAGGCCCCAATTCATGAATAAGGTGGTAACGAACTGGCCAAAGAGGCAAATGGCTCCGCCTACCAGAAAAGCCTTTATTAGCCCCGGCCATCTTTTATGGACCGGAGTCACCTCTTTTACATAAGCCTCGTATGCTTTTTTGTTTATTTCCATGTTTTTCCTCCATTCTGTAAATCCTTTGACTCCTGTCACTTCCCAAGATTCCCTGTAAAATAAAGCAGAGAACCGATCAATTTGCCAAGTCCGAGGGAAAGGATCAAATACTGCAGTCCAACGGCCAGATGAATCCTTCGGCTGATTACGGGTAGGGCCTTCAATGTTTCCGCAAGGGACATGACAAGGATGCCTACAAAGATTCCTGACGACAGCCCGTATATTCCAAGAACCAGATTTCCGCCAAATCCTATGGGAAATTCATAAATATCCCATACATTCCCAAGGACTCCACCAAGAATGATCAGCGATTCATAAAGCATAATATGCTTTTTTGTATGGGTGATTCCAATCAGCCTGGGAAATATGCCAATAATTGCCAGAAAAGCAAAAACGCCGGCTGCTATAATGCCGCCAGCGCTGAGCCCAATAAAAACAAGGAATACTTCTTTAAGAAACATCAATATCCGACTCCTTTCTTCCATCATTCTGAATCAGGGTCTTACTGATATTGTCTTCGTAAAGCCGCATTTCCACTTCCAGCGGCGTTGGATCGGTATTGATCTTGTATTTTGCGAAATGATTGAAAAATCCCACGATTCCCAAAGCCAGTCCAACGGAATAACTGACCTCCAAAATCGTGAATCCGCTGGACTCCTGCTTCATGATGATCCGGTAAATTTCCTTGAAAACGTCCGAAACACTGGCATCATTATTAAAGGTCATGATGGCAAAGGATGCGCCGCAGAAACATACGATGCAGACAAAAATGGTTTTGGCCCACTCCCAGACCCAGCTGGGAGGCTTGGGCTTATGGTAGTCTATGATAAAGTTTACCTCTCCCACATTATTGATCTGAAGAGTAGAATCCATTTCCGTCAGTTTCTTGATGACATCCAGAGTACTTTCTATATACCGCTTGTTTCGGTCCAGATGGATGGTTTTGATACGGAGTGCTTTGCACTTGTTCATAATAGCCGAATCATCGCAATAAACATCTGCCACATCCTTTAACTGGATCTCCTTGTGCCTGACCTCTGTAATCTGGCTGATATTTAAATAAACGGTCTTGCTCACGAAACCATCATCTCCAATCCCGGAATGGCTTCTACAAGCGTCCCTTCTTTTTCCGCCCCATCCGGCATAACAGCGATCATATACCAGATAGCAGCGGCCACTGCAATCAGGCATAACACAAGAAGCGCCATGACAAGCTTATGTTTTACGGATTCCATACGTGCTCACATCCTTTTCTCTGGTTTTTCAAAGCTAGTATGAGCCGTATAAAATTATTTTATTCTACAATTTTTCCCGCATCTGTTTTAAAATCTTTTTTTCCAGCCTGGAAACCTGGACCTGGGATATTCCAAGCTTTGCCGCAATCTGGCTTTGAGTCTCATTGTAATAATAGCGCCTGATAATAATTTCCCTGTCCTTGTCAGAAAGTGCCGTTAAAAGCTCCCTTAGTACCATGCGGTTTAAAAGCTCTTCCTGTGCGGAGCTTTCTTCTTCAATTTTATCTATGAGTAAAATACTGTTTTCGTCATTTTTGTTGACAGACCGGTATAAGGATTCTACTTCCGCTCCTGCCTCAATGGAAGCCGCCACTTCTTCCTTGCTGGCCCCTATTTCTCCGGCGATTTCTTCCACCGTGGGCTCTCTTCCCAGACGATATATCAATTCCTCCCTGACGTTTTTCACCTTAAGCCCCATTTCCTTAATGGAGCGGCTGACCTTGATCATTCCGTCATCTCTTAAAAAACGCTTGATCTCTCCTGTTATCATGGGCACTGCGTAAGTGGAAAATTTCACCTCATAGGATAAATCAAATTTATCGATGGCTTTCATTAAGCCGATGCTGCCGATTTGAAATAAATCCTCAGGTTCATAACCACGCCCTGTAAATCTGCGTACAATACTCCAAACCAGCCCGAAATTGTCGGTCACAAGCTGATCCCTTGCCGCTTTATCTCCTTCGTGAGCCATTTGTATCAATCTCATGGTCTCATCCATAAGGCTCACCTGCTAATCTTCTTTTTCATGGTCACGGCAGTTCCCTCTCCGATCGCCGACTTCACTTCCACCTGATCCATAAACGCTTCCATAAAGGAAAATCCCATGCCTGACCGTTCACCGTCAGGGTCTGTGGTATACATAGGTTCCATGGCCAGCTTGATATCAGGGATACCGATACCCGTATCCCCAACGGTTACGGTAATCTCTTGTCCGTCTACCCTCACTTCCAAATAAATGATCCCTCCCTGCCCCTGATATCCATGGATGACCGCATTGGTGACAGCCTCCGACACGGCTGTTTTCACATCATCCACCTCTTCCAGAGTGGGGTTTAACCTTGCCATAAAAACAGCCACTGCCACTCTGGCAAACTCTTCATTTTTTGACAGGGCCTCCAATTCCATTTTCAGAATTTCTGGTTTATTCTGTTCTGACATACGTTCCTCCTCAACCTGTGACTGCAGCTTCCTTAGAGTCATATAATTTCATTAATTTTAAAATGCCCCCTATTTTAAGAATGCGGAGAGCCTGGGGACCTGCACCGTAGAGACTAACGGTACCCCCGCTTAAAGCCATCTGCTTATACCTGTTCAGTAAAATACCAATCCCCGAAGAATCCATGAACCTGGTTTTTGAAAAATCAAAAACAATACGCTTAATATAGTTTTCAGAAAGGATTAAATCAGTTTCGTATTTAAGCCCTGAACAGTTATGATGATCCAACTCCTCCGGCAGATGAACGATTAAGGCTTGTCCATCTGCCTCATATGTAAAGTATGGTTGATTCATATGCAATACTCCTCCATTCTTTATTGTCTGTCCGTAATACCAGAAAAGAACGCCTTTGTTCTCTGGAAAAGAACCGTAGAACAAAAAAGGCACCACAAAAAAATCTCTTCTGTAGTGTCTTTTCCTGCTTTCTGCACCTTAAAAACCACGTTCTGATTTTGCCTTTGCAGATAGCTCTTCATCTTTACTGTTATTTATGATGTCGGAGAACAGCCCGTTGGCCTGTTCCTTCTGATCCATTCCTTTATAAATGACCGCTGCCTTGAATTTTGCCTGCCAGCTGTCCGGTTTTAAATCAATGCATTTTAAATAGTAAGCAAGGGCAGTCGGAGCATCTCCTGCCTCCATTGCCTTGTCCCCAAGACCTTCCAAAATCGGGCAGCCGTTCTGCGTCATATCCTTTCTTATCTCACCGATTACCGCCTGAACATCAGGGGAAGCGATGAGATCCGGGTTCAACCCGGCGTAAATACGTACCGCAGACGGAAAATCATCTTTCTTATATGCCTGAAGAATTCCGATCACAGCCTGATACTGGGCCAGAACGCTGTCTGAATCACTGGTGAGGGAGGCTAAGGTAGCCTCTGCAGTCTTCTTATCTGCATCCAGGGATTCCAGCTGTGCTGTCAGGCTGTCGACTTTCTGGTTGGCCTGGCTCAACGCTTCGCTGTATTTTAACATTTCATTATTATGGCCTTCATTAATAGACTTGGTATTGGCCGGCATTACCAGAAAAAAGACCACCGCAGCCCCCAGCAAAAGACCGGCAAGAATGTTCCAAACCGCCTGATCCTTGGTGTTTTCCCGGTAGCTTGGAGGGATGATCACATCATCATCTTCCATCTGCCTGTGAGAAAGCACATTTTTCAGCTTCCGTTTTTCCGGCTCCCGTTCATTTTTTACGCTCCCCCCGCCATCCTGTACCAGGGATTTGTAATAAAGCGCTTTGGGATGATTGCGGTCAATCTGCAATACCTTGTAAACTGCTTTCCCGGCCTTCTGGTAATCCTCTCTGGCAATGCATAAGAGTGCCAGCAATAGCTGGGCCTTCACATAATTAGACTTACTTTCCACAACCTTGTTAAGCTGCAGGATAGCCAGATCTTCGCTTCCGTTCTGGGCATAGATCAAGGCCTGATTAAACCGTCTTACCGCGCGCCGCTCAGCCTCCATTGTGCCTGATTTTCTCCGTATCTCGCCCAGGTAGTGATCCGCACGGTTTTCCTCAGGCTGTAGGTTCATGCTGATCACCCATTGCACAAGAGCTTCTCCGACCTCACCGACCTCATAATAGATCAGCCCTAAAAGATTTCTTGCATCTGTCATATACTTGTTAAAATGAAGGCTTTTTTTCAAGCATTCGGATGCGCCTGACAAATCCCTGAGTTTTGCCCGTTCCAGCCCTATGTTATAATAACTGTTTGCGATTACCCTGGTTTTTCTTTCATAATCCATATCTTAACCGCCTATTCCTTGTTGACTTCTTTTATCAGATCCATCATTAAGTCATTCATATCTGTCAGATCACTTCTTACAATGGCATCTTCAATGGCATCAACCTCCAGGCTTGGCCTGTAGCTGTTAATCTCGGCTTCAAAATCAATCATATCCGTTCCTCCTTAAAACTGCTTTTATCTCCCCCATAAGGTAAAGAGAACCCACACAAAACAGCAGATGCCCTTCATCCTTTTTATGAAGCATGTATAAAACAGCCTCTTCTACTGTCTGAAATCCTTCCACACCGCAGCCGCAGGCATCTTGAAACTCTTTCAGCAGGACCCCTGTTTCCAGTCCTCTCTCGGAATTAATATGAGCCACTGCCGCCTGGTCAAGAGGCAGCGCCTCCGCAATTTCCCTTATCATTTTACCATGATCCTTATCGGATACTGACGAAAACAAAAGATCAGCCCGTTTCTTTCTCCCTTGGCATAAACCGGCCGCAGCCTTGGCAAAAGCCTGAATACCGCCCGGATTATGTGCTCCGTCAAGGAATACTCCCGGCAGCACCTCTTCCATCCTTCCCGGCCAGTACATTCGGGCGATCCCCTCTTTTATCTGCAACTGGGTTATAGGAAGGCCATCGGCCTTCTCAAGCCCCGCTGCCTCAAGGGCTTTAAAGGAAAGAAAAGCATTCATCACCTGATATTCCGCCACAGTCGGAACGGTAACCTCAATAAAATCTCCCCCGGCTCTAAAAAATCTCACTTCATAGCCCTTATCTTTGCATCCGGTTATCTCATACCCCTGCATGTCCGCCTCTTGGAAAGGAGAACCAAGCTCCTCTGCCCTGGTGCGGATAACCTGGGAAGCACGATTGTCGTTTCCGTCAAAGACTACAGGAATCCCTTTTTTTATGATCCCGGCCTTTTCCCATGCGATCTTTTCAATGGTATCTCCTAAATATTCCGTATGATCCAGACTGATGGAGGTGATCACCGACACCAGGGGATGCCTTATGACATTGGTGGTATCAAGCCTTCCTCCAAGGCCGGTTTCCAGAATTACAATATCCACTTCCAACTTACGGAACATGTCCATTGCCATATAAAACAGAAACTCAAAGTAAGACGGATGGCAATAGCCCTTTTCCATCATATTCTGGGAAACGATTCTGACCGCCCGGTAACTTTCTTCAAAAAACTTTTCTGCAGCCATTTCTCCGTTTATGCAGAAACGCTCTCTGATTTCCACCAGATGAGGAGAGGTAAAGGTACCTACCTTATAGCCTGCTTGTCTTAAAACAGACTGTAAAAATGCACATACCGACCCTTTTCCATTGGTACCTGCCACATGAAAAATTTTCATCCCTTCATCCGGTTCCCCCATTTCACAAAGGAATTTCCGGATATCTTCCAGAGAGTTTTTCTTTCTGGTCCACATGGGAATCCGACCCAGATATTCTTCTGCCGTTTCGTCAATCTTCATCGTTAGTGTACCAGCTTCCATCTCAATTTCAAGCCTGATTTTCCTCCTGAACACCGCCCCAATGGGGCCTGATCCGGAAAACCAGCCGTCCGACGGGTAAAAAAAATCGGACTATCTAGTTTATTATAATATATGTCCGTCAATATGCAACCCATTTCTTTCGCAAAAAGCCCTTTATTTCTACAACTGCCCTTGAAATGTGCCTCATATTTACAGAAATACAAAAAGAGAGCAAGCCCTCTGAAACGCTGTAAAGCATCTCAAAGTGCTGTACTCCCTGCATTCGTTCCCTTAAAACAAATTCTCAGAAACTGATCCGGCTCATTACTTGCCGCAGTAAGCGATTGCTTCGATTTCAACAAGAGCGTTCTTTGGAAGTGCTGCCACTTCATATGCAGCTCTTGCCGGACACTCTCCTGCAAAGAAAGATGCATAAACTTCGTTCATCGCACCAAACTCACTGATATTCTTTAATAAAACGGTTGTCTTAACCACATTATCCATGGATAAGCCTTCGCTTTCCAGAATGGACTTGATGTTTGTCAACGACTGTCTTGTCTGGGATACGATATCATCACCTGCAAACTCGCCGGTAGCAGGGTCAATAGGAAGCTGTCCTGATATAAATACGTAATCGCCTCCACGAACGCCCTGAGAATATGGGCCGATTGCTGCCGGCGCTTTTTCTGTTGCTAATACTTTTTTCATAATAATGTGACTCCTTTCGTTCATCTCTCTGATAATTCTAGATTAGCACACATTCTGCAAAAGTCAAGAAACTTTTTAAGGTATTCTTAAAAAAATTTAGTTTATTATATCTTTTTCCCCCTTGTCATCTGGTATTGAATACTATATAATATGATATAATAAAGGGGATCATCCCTCGTGTGCGGCAGCGGCCGCGCAGAAGGTCGGCGCCCTGCGGGCAAACCTTTAGCTCAAAAGGCATGGGCAGGAAAGAGGAAAACACATGAAAACCAACGACGAAAGAATGCAGGACATCCTAAAGTATCTGGAATCCTTAGATCATATCAGACCGGAAACCATTCCTAATATTGATCTGTACATGGATCAGGTCACCACTTTTATGGATGAGCATTTAAAGGATACCAAACGCCATCCGGAAGACAAGGTTCTGACAAAAACCATGATCAATAATTATGCAAAGAACAATCTCCTTCCGGCTCCTAATAAAAAGAAATACTCCAGAGAACACATTTTTCTTCTAATATTTATATATTATTTTAAAAATCTGCTTTCCTTCCATGATATTGAACAGCTCTTCCGGCCTATTACGGAAAAACATTTCAATTCTCCGGAAGGGATTCCTTTAGAGGACATCTACAGGGAGATCTTCTCTCAGGTAGAAGGGGGCATAGACCGCATCAAAGAAGACATTATCCAAAAACATCAGCATGCCGGCAAAACCTTTGAAGACAAAGGGCTTCCGGAAGATGATCTGGAATATCTCCGCCTTTTTTCCTGGATCTGTGAGCTTTCCTTTGATGTGTATTTAAAAAAGCAGATCATTGAACAGATCATTGATGATTTAAGGGAAACCGAGCCTGTTAACATGAAAAAGAAAAAATAAGGCCAATGCCGCTTTGCGGCGCTTGGCTCATTGCCTTCATGGTATAATAAAAACAGGGGCAAGTACCAACTCCAGGCTTGTCCCTGTTTTCATCAACCTTCTCTCTTCTCTTCTTCCAAACGCTTAAACACCATATCATACCCATCGTTCCCGTAATTTAAGGAGCGGTTTACACGGCTGATGGTTGCAGTGGATGCCCCCGTCTTTTCCGCGATTTCCAGATAAGTACGGCCCTCCCGCAGCATTTTCGCCACCTCGTACCTCTGGGATAAGCTTAGCAGCTCATTGACGGTACATACGTCCTCAAAAAAAGTATAGCACTCTTCCGATGATCTTAAGGTCAAAATGGCCTCAAACAGATGATCTACCGCATCTGTCTTAATTTTTTTATTCATAGTATTGATCAATCCCCTTTTTCTTGTTTTTGCTCTCAGCTGCATTTTAACATATTAAAGTTGTAAAGTCCACCCTCCGCGGACATCAGGAAAGCATAAATTTTTCTACAACGCAGGCTATTCCGTCATGATTATTGGAGCAGGTTATATAATCGGCTGCCGTCTTTACAGGAAGAACTGCATTTTCCATAGCAACTCCAAGCCCTGCATACCGGATCATGGACAGATCATTATAGCCATCCCCGCAGGCAATCATCTCTTCCCGGCTCATGCCAAGCCTTGAAAGCAGGCGCTCCAGACTTGCCGCCTTGTCTATTCCCTTGGGAAGAATCTCCAAAAAATAAGGCTCTGAGCGGTAAACGCTGTAATCCCGCCCTAAAGCTGCTTTTACCCTGGGTTCCACCATGGCAAGGTAATCGCCCTCTTCCAGCATCAGGAACTTCACAACCGGAAACTGTACATAAGCCTCCATATCACCGACTTCTTTTACTTCCAGCTTGTTAATGGCTGATTCCTTTTCCACATATTCATCTCCGGCATTGGGAGTGACAATGAGATCATTCTCATAGGTCAGAATGTTCACTCCATGATCCTTTGCCATGCGGATAATTCTGGAATTGGAAGACACAGGCAATTCCTTTGCAAAAACAGTTTCCCCGGTTTTGCAGTCAATGATGCGCCCTCCGTTAAAGGACAGAATATAACCTCCTGACTCATGAAGCTCCAGTTCCTTCGCAAGAGGCATCACCCCGTAAGTAGGCCTTCCAGAAGCCAGTACAATAATTCCGCCCTGTCGTTTTAATTCAAAAAGCGCTTCCTTGGTTTTGGGCGTGATCTCCTTATTCCGGTTCGTCAGCGTCCCATCCAAATCCAGCACGATCATCCGATAGTCCATTGTATTTCTCCTGTTATGTAAATTTTACTATAGCAGTATAACACAGTTTCTCTTCTTATTCCATCTCAAAATACAGAAATATAAGATTGAAAGAAAAAAGGGAACCGCAGCCTGGCCGCTTTCATACAATGTCACTAGGAGATACTGAGAAAGGGTGCACGATATGAAAAGGACAATCGCCTTACTACTGGCGGCATTTACGCTGGCTGTCTCACTGACAAGCTGCAGAACAACGGCCAGAAAGCATATAAGGCCGCTTTTTTATTATGTATCCGCCGCAGACAGAAGAATATAAATATTTTCTGAGACAAAGTACTTTCCCATATTCTCATAATAAAATGTAGTATTAAGATTTCCCAAAGGAGGATTTTATGAGAAAAGCCTATCACTTTTTTCTGGCGGCCATACTCACCGGAGCTTCTATACTTAGCCTGACTGCCTGCGGCTCAAAAGCAAAAGCGTCCGAATTAACTCCGGTCACACTAAATGAAGTTGCCCATTCCATCTTCTATGCCCCCCAGTATTCAGCCATTGAACTGGGATATTTTGAAGATGAGGGCATTAATCTGACCTTAGTCAACGGGGCCGGCGCCGACAAGGTCATGACTGCCTTGATATCAGGCGATGCTGATATCGGATTTATGGGCTCAGAGGCCAGCATCTATACTTACGCAAATGGCTCCAAGGACTATGCCGTTAACTTTGCCCAGCTGACCCAGAGAGCCGGAAACTTTCTTGTAGGAAGAGAACCTCAGCCTGACTTTAAGTGGACGGATCTGAAAGGAAAAAAGGTACTCGGCGGGAGAGCCGGCGGAATGCCGCAAATGGTATTTGAGTACATCCTGAAGAAAAACGGCATTGATCCAGCCACGGACTTAACCATTGACCAGAGCATAAACTTTGGACTGACTGCTGCGGCCTTTACCAGCAATGACGCAGACTATACCGTGGAGTTTGAACCATTTGCCACAGGCCTTGAAAAAGAAGGCAGCGGCCACGTGGTAGCCTCCCTGGGCGTTGATTCCGGTTATATCCCTTATACCGCCTACAGCGCAAAGAAAAGCTATATGGAAAAGAATCCGGAAATCATCCAGAAATTCACCAATGCCATTCAAAAAGGTATGGAATACGTGAATTCCCATTCCTCAGAAGAGATCGCAAAGGTGATTCAGCCCCAGTTCAAAGAAACCGACGTAGCTACTATTGCAACTATCATTGAACGGTATAAAGCGCAGGATACCTGGAAAAAAGATACCATTTTTGAAAAAGACAGTTTTGAACTTCTGGAAAACATTCTGGAAGAATCCGGAGAATTAAAGGAACGTGTTCCCTATGAGGACCTTGTAACTACCACTTATTCAGAAAAAGCAGCAAAGTAAATCACATCGTTTAAATCTTACAAATAAAATATACAGGGCCGCGTCCACTGCGGTCCTGTATATTTTATGCCATTATCCTTCTTTTCCCATCATTCATACAATCACTGTCTCAAATGGGGATACCGGCAGCCCCGATCCCCCGCGCAGATTTCCATTCACAGGATTGTTTGACCAGGCATAACGTATTCCGGTAATTGCCTCTCCTTTTTGGACATGCAAAATCACCGTACCGCCTTGGGTCCGGACATCTATGCAATCTGAGGTCCATTTTCCAGATATGCAGACCTCAAAGCCGCCAGGCGGGCCGCCTGATACAGTAAATCCACTATCCCCATGATCAAAGTGAAGTATTATCTCATCATCTTTCCTTTCAGCACAGGAGAATATTGGGGACAGCCACTCCCCCGGCTCATGATATGCAATCTCATAGGCCGCCATGGCCATTCTCTCTCCTACCGTCTTTTTATCCGTTGGATGTAAGTCATTGTATTCGCCGCAGTCTATAGTGACCACCATGGCACAGTTTGGCAGCTTTGCAAGGCTTTGCTGCATATTTCGGAATTGAATCCAGTTTCCCCCATCTTCCAGATCATAATTAGGCAACTGGACGTAAATAACAGGAAACTTCCCCATATGCCATTTTCGTCTGTAATCCTCTATCATACGCTTGAAATACTGAGGATAGGAAAGATCATCGTCTGCGTTGCTCTCTCCCTGATACCAGCACATACCACAGATAGGAAAATCATGAAGAGGCGCTATCATAGACTGGTACATACCCATGGGTTTTCTCTCAAAAAAGACCGGAGGAATAAGAGCTTCCATAGATGCCCCTCTTTTATACTTCCAGCCTTCCGAGACAGGGAGCACCTCTCCTGTTCCAAAAATCATTTGATGAGATTTCCCCCTGGTAAAGCTGAGCTGCCCGGATACAGATATCACCCGTATGGTGATCTCATGATCCCCTGGAGACAGGCCATCTAAGTGATATTCCCTGGGCGGATATTTATAAGTGGTATTTCCGATGCACCGCCCGTCTACGTAAGTGTAATCCGCATCTTTAATGGTCCCCAGTGAGAGACGAAGCGGCTTGCCCGAAAGCTTAAGCGGGATGGTCACAGTCTTTTTAAACCAGACAGAACCTGGCTTTATAAAATCTTCATTTTCATTAAAATCATCGGTAAGATTGACTGTATTCCATGTATTCTGTATACCGGTATTCAGCCAATCCTTCTGAATCCCCTGATCCGACTCATCCAGGTTCTTATACCACGACAAAACCCTCTCTTCGTCTTCCTTTTGTATATGCCTGACATAGTCATCTGATTTGCACTGGTCGTCTGCCTTTGTTTTTCCTGAAAAAACCGTAAGCGCTTTTCTGCTCATCCATGCCTCGATCGGCGTTCCCCCCACTGCAGTGAGTATGAGGCCTATGGGTATATGATATCGTTCCCGCAATTTCACCCCAAAGAAATATCCTGCAGCGGAAAAGTAAGCAGCGCACTCCAAAGAATAACTTTCCCATTTTCCGTCCGGCAATTCGTCTGCAGGTGCCTTAAAATCCCACTTGGCCGGCACGGTAAACTGGCGGATCAGGGGATCCCCGACTTTACCATACTCCTCAGGAAAACGATATCTTACCCTGTGCATGGGCAGCTGCATATTGGACTGACCGGACATGAGCCAGACATCTCCTATATAAATATCGGAAAATACTTTTCTCCCGCCTGTCCATGTAATGGAAATGGAATAGGGACCCCCTGCCTCCATGGGCATAAACACAAGTTTCCATTTTCCGTCTTCTTCTGTCAAGGTCTCCTCTCTGAATTCCACTCCCCCATCTTCTTTAAAAAGTATGGCCTCTACCCGCTCTCCTGCACCAGCCGTACCTCTTATGGGTATGAATTCATTTCTCTGAAGAACTGCATGATCTGATATATACGGTGTGACACAAAAACCGCTCATCCCTTTACTCCCGAACTGGTCACTCCCTCTACAAAATACCTCTGGCAGCAGAAAAACAGGATCAGGGCAGGGAGCAGAGCTAAGAATGACATGGCCAAGATCTGATTCCATTCCACAATACCGCTGCTTTGGTCGATGGACATTTTAAGAGCCAGTGACACAGGATATTTCCCAAGGCTGGTCACGTAGATCAAAGGGCCTAAAAAATCATTAAAACTCCACACGAACTGAAAGATCGTGCAGCTGATCAGTGCCGGTTTTAATGCAGGGAGCAGGATCATTGTTAAAATTCCAAACGAATTACAGCCGTCTATGGTCGCCGCCTCATCTAAATATGTGGGTATGGAACGCATAAACTGGATCAGCATAAATACGAAAAATGGCTCGTTTGCAAATAAGGTTGGAGCCACCAAAGGTACATAAGTATTTAAAAGTCCCAGATTTTTCCATAAAATGTACAGAGGTATCCTTGTTACTACCGACGGTAAAAACATAGTCGCCATAAGTATGGAGAAAAATACCTTTTTGAGCGGAAAATTGAATCTGGCAAATCCATAGGCCACCAGTGTGCTGGTTATCAGACAAAACAGGATCTTAGGTATAACGAAACTGAATGTGTTTAAAAAAAACGTGGTAAAGGTAAATTTCGTTCTGGTTTTCCAGCCATTGATATACGGCGTAAAATCGATTCTGCTGGGCATGAAATTTATTGATGTAAATAATCTCATTGTTCGTCTTAAAAGTAGCTCCCACAAGCCAGATAATGGGGTAAATCATAACCAGAGCAACTACCGTAAGTATGGTATATCTGAAAACAGCATTTATAATGAATTTTCTTCTTCTGCGTCTTTCCACTTGGCTGATCAACATTGTCCGTGCCATGTTATTCCCCCTTATCCGAATAAAATACCCAGCGGTCCTGGGTAGCAAATAATACTACCGTAACAGATACAATAATGAGAAACAGTACCCAGCTTGCGGCGCTTGCATAACCCATATTAAAAAGCTGGAAGGCATTGTCATAAATGAACATAGAGGTAAGGTAAGTGGAATTTAAAGGGCCTTTCTTTGTGATCAGGTAAGGTCCGTTGAATTCCTGGAAAGCATTGACCAGCTGCATGACCAAATTGAAGAAAATCGTCGGTGTGATCAAAGGGATCGTGATCTTGAAAAACGAATAAGGCTTCGTCGCTCCGTCCACGCTTGCAGCTTCATAAAGATCCTGAGGCACGTCCTTAAGGGCTGCCAGGAATATCAGCATGGCAGAACCGAACTGCCATACTTTTAAAAGCACGATAACAGCCATGGCTCCAGGTCCGGAAGATAGCCATTTTACAGGTCCCACGCCGAATATGCCGAGAAAATGGTTAATAAACCCATCCTGCTGGAATAAAAAACGCCATAATACGGCAACCGCCACATTTCCTCCCAAAAGGGAAGGTACATAATATGCCGTCCGGTAGAAATTGATAGCCTTTAGTTTAAAATTCAGGATAAATGCAATAAAAAGTGCAAATGCAAGCTGCAAAGGCACTGTGATTACCGTATATTTAAGCGTCTGTCTCAATGTGCCTAAAAAGTCTTTATCTTTCAATAGCTTCGCATAGTTGGCAAATCCTATGAAATTTGGTTCCCTGACCAGGTTGTAATCCGTAAAGCTGATAAAAAGCGCGTTAATAAACGGATACAATGTAAGAAAAACCATTCCGATTATCCAGGGGAGAATATACAAAAGCCCGATCTTGCTGTTTTTCAAAGAAATTCCTCCTAGTTAAGAATGATATAGCCTCTAAGAGCTATATGGTTAATAAGTTTCCAAATCAGATAACAGAAGAAATAGTTCTTCTTACATCAGATAAAGCACCTTATAACTTTCCGGTTTGTCATTGCGGGCTGCACAGGCAGACCCGCAATGACCAATGAGACAGGGACTGATTTCCCAACCGGCAGTTATTATTTCTGTTTATTTTCCATATTCAGCTTTCAGCTTTGCAACCTGAGCGGCTGCCTCGTCAAAGAATGCCTGTGCAGCTTCGTCTGCGGTACTTGCTCCCAATTCGTATTTCTCATAATTGCTCTCAAAAGAGCTTGTAAATACGGCATCCTCAAAGATAGGGGAGTTGTTGATAACTTCTGCCTGATCCGTGAAATCATAAGCCTGCTTTACGGCTCCCGTAATCTGCCCGTCTGCTTCAAGAGCAGCTTTTGCAGACTTTGATGCCACCATACCTCTTTTGGAGCCCATGAGCTTTGTGCCTTCCGGATCATTTAAAATATACTGTAAAAATTCTGCTGCTTCTCTGGGGTGCTTGGAATTTTTTGAAATGGCAAATGTCAGGGACGGTTTTGCCATGGTTCCTTTAAATACTGCTCCGTCTATGGTCGGAAGGGGGGCTACGATGAGCTCATCTCCTTTATCTGCAAGTGTCTGTGCATTGGAAGCGATACCGCCTGTCCATTCAAGGACTCCCAAATATCCGCCGTCAATATATTTTGCATTCTGGGCGATGGATACGGGGTCATTTCCTACATTTTCCAGGTAATCCTGTCTGGAACAGAACACATGAAGATCTGCCAGTTCCTTGTACCAGGTCATAGCTTCCTTGTAGTCTTCTACCGTATAATTCATATTTAAGTTTTCATCGAATTCGCCTTTACCGGTCTTCTGCTGCAGATAATAAACGGCAGCAAAACGGAACGTGGGGCTTACGATTAAATAAGCATTTGGATTCTGTGCTGTAATAGCTTTGGCCGCTTCCTTATACTCCTCAAATGTAGACGGGATTTCATTAATGCCCGCTCTCTCAAATGCGGATTTGTTCAAATAAACGCCCAGAGTGTTCTGTCCGTAAGGAATAGCCTGCATCACACCGCCCGTCTTTCCTGTCTCTAAAAATCCCCCATCATACTGTGAAAAGTCAATGATATCGGATAACTGATCCAAATCATAGAAGCCAGTTCCATCCGGACTGTATTTGATGAGCCACGGATAATTGACAGTCATGATATCTGCTTCCGTACCGCCTGCGTAACGAGTGGCAAAGGTCTCTTCCAGGTTCCCGAAGCCGGAAGGCTCTCCTGTCACTTCGATGGCGCCCGCATGAGCCGCATTAAATGCGTCAATAGCTTCCTGTGTCGCCTGATGGCGGTCGTCATTCCCCCACCAGGAAAAACTGATTTGTGCAAGCTCACCGGAGCCGGCGGCATCTGTCTTTGCCTCACCGGCATTCCCCGACGTTACCGCATTCGTCTGTGCCGAACCTCCTCCATTGCCTCCGCAGCCGGTGAAACTGACTGTTGCCGCTAAAACTGCTGCAAGTACAGCTGAACTTCTCTTCCACTTTTTCATAATACCTTTTCCTTCCTTTTCTTTTTCTTATTATATTTGCAGGGTTTGTGACCCCCCGTGCCGCCTGATTTTATTATGTGCGGTCATTTATGCCATTCACAACTGACATTTTTTAATCATAGATCTTTCTGCCATGAGCATCGGAAATTCCCGACTTGCGGTAAAAGTATGTATTGATTTGATCCCGCCAATTGATTGCATTTTCTTTTTGTTTCTTAATACGGTCCCTCACATTGGTGTAGCTTTCTTCATCCAGGAAAGGCTCCAGGCTCTCCCAGGTCCTCTCGTACTGCTCAACCTTCTCCGCTCCTGCAAAATGTGTGTCATATATATGCTGAATGACAGTCTTTCCTGAACGCAGGACGTGGGTATAGGGTACATGATGGAAAAACAGCAAAAGCTCATCAGGACAGGTGGATAAGTCTTCATATTCTCTGAATCTGGCATCTGAATACTGTCTCGTATATCCGGTGCCCCTTGCAACCGAACGTTCTCTGCCTACTCCGTTGCGGTCCGCATAATGATAGGTGCCCCATCTGTCGTATTCGTATCCGTCTATGTCTGCCCCGTAGTGAACATTGGGCCTGCACATAAATCCCACTGCCAGGGGACATGTATAATCTTCATAAACGCCTCTGGAAGTAGTAAGAATATCCACAATTTTCGACGCCTGGTCTTCGGGAAGTTCAAAGGTCAGATTCACCCATTCCCTGGCTATCTCCTCTGAACTGAGGGAGTTGTCCCATACAAGCCTGCCATATCCGTATAGATTTGCCTGAGCCAGTTTGTTGCCTGTCCAGTTTGCGTCCATGCCTACACTTCCCACCGCCGCTATTCCTGATCGTTTGGGATCCGGTGAGTTCTTTTTGATCTCATTCTTTATGAAAGCATCCTTTCCATAACAGGTATCAAAATCCAAAGTCTCTTTCCACATGGGAACCAGATAGCAAATATCCACCTGATGCCCTGTATACTCCTGGGTAATCTGAAATTCCAGTATCTGATTTGTCTTTCTAAGTGCCCCGAAAAGCGGAGAATTAGGTTCTCTGATCTGAAAATCAATGGGACCATTTTTGATCTGAAGGATGACATTGCCTTCAAATTTGCCGTCGTGAGCCATAAATATATCATAAGCAGCCCTGGCACGGTCAAGAGATCTGTCTCTCCAGTCCTGTCCGCAGTTATATACAAAGCATCTCCAGATAATGATGCCTCCAAAAGGTTTGATCGTCCGCGCCAGCATATTTGCACCATCTTCATGTGTCCTGTCATATGTAAACGGGCCCGGCTCTCCCTCGGAGTCCGCTTTCACGATGAAACCGCCGAACTGCGGGATCTCTTTGTATATATCAGCAGTCACTTGCTCCCACCATGCGGCCACTTCCGGCAAAAGGGGATCCGCCGTGTCAAGCCCGCCTACCACTATGGGAGCGGCAAAGTTGATAGAGAGATATGTCCTGATTCCGTATTCGCTGAATACATCGGCTATCTTTCTGATTTCTTTTAAATTCTCACTCTTTATAAAGAACGTCTCTTTTTTATGCACATTTACATTGTTGACCGATACGGCATTGATACCTGTACTCGCAAGCAGTCTGGCATAGGAGCGGACGATCTCCATATCTCCTCTAAAGTGGTTTCTATCATAGTAGATCGACTCTCCCGCGTAACCGCGTTCAATGGAGCCGTCGAAATTATCCCAATGGTTTATCATGCGGATGCTCTGGTCCGGTTGGCTCTTAAAGGGGAGCCGTCCTTTGGTGATCAGAATACGGTGCAGACCGAATACTCCATAGAGAAGACCTTTCTCAGATGAGGCTGTTACTGCATAGCCTGCCTCTGTCTTTTCTATCTCATATCCGTCGCCTGTTCCGTCACCTGTCAGTGATAATACCAACGGGGATTTTGCATCATCCGACGGCTCTGCGTCTTCAAACAGAAGGGACAGCTCTCTCTCTATGGTTTTCATTACAACACTGTCTCTTCTATTTTTAATATAATAACTGGATATATCCGGCTGATGTACTCTCTTTTTCAGCCAGCACAGATCCCTTGTTTTTGACATCACTTAAGTTCCTCCTGATTTCCTCTGACGGCGTTTTGATTCGCCCCATGGAAATTTTTTCCGTTTTCATTTATACCGTCTTTATCATACAACAGGCTGTCCTTTCCCAAAGGCAGGCGGACTGTTGATCTCGTAAATCCGGATTGATAGATAGCCGTAATAACTTCAAGAGCCAGGCGGCCATCGGCACTGTCCTCCGGATGTATTTCTCCCTTTTCAATAAAGCTGATCACACGTTCAATCTGCGCCTCATGATTTTCTTTCGTTGGTTCCGGGAACGATTCCCGCACCTTCTCTATCTCTGCCACAGTATCCGGGTCGTCTACCGGAAATCCTGTATCTGTAGAGCTGCTGCTCCTGACCTCATAAGGAGAGGAGATGCCCGCCTTTTCACACTGGAAAGCAAGCCTTTGATACTGGCCATGGGTCACCAGATTCACCGCAAGGGTCACGACTGCCCCGCTTTTATAGGTAAGTATTGCCGCTGACAAATCTTCTGTCTCGGCGTTATCATGTGCAATATTTGCCAGAACAGCCGTTACAGTCTCAGGGGGACCCATAATCCAGTTGAGCAGATCGATCTGGTGTACACCATGATTGATGGTACAGCCTCCGCCTTCCTTCTCCCAGGTGCCTCTCCACCAAAGATCATAATAGCTGTGGCCCCGGTACCAGAATGACTCCACCTGGCCAAAGAGCACTCTGCCAACGGGTTTGCTGTCTATAAGTGCCTTAAGAATCTGATTTTCTTTCGTAAAACGGTTCTGGCAGACGACTCCTAAATAAGTGTCGGTCTCCTTTTGGACTGCTATCATTTCGTCACATTCCTCCAGAGATAAAGCCATGGGTTTTTCCACCAGCACATGCTTTCCTGCCCTCATACATGCTATGGAAGCAGGCAAATGGGTGAAAGGCGGGGTACACACACTTACAAGATCAATATCCTGTCTTTTAAGCATCTCGTTATAATCCCCATAAACTTCCGCTGCCTCCAGGCCATACTTCTCTTTCAGCCGCTGTGCTTTCTCGGGAAAGATATCACACAGCGCAACTACCCGGCATCTGTCCGAAAGTGTAAGGTATGCCCTAAGATGTGCCTCTGCAATAACGCCCGTTCCGATGATACCTACCATAATACTTCCTTTCTCTAAACAGTTCTCCTGGGTGTGTCAGCATTTTGATTAAATAAACGTTTATTATGCTTTATATTTTAGCCAAATCCTCCAATATTGTGAATGTATTATTAAAATACTATTTGTAATTTTTAAATATATTTTTTACTTTGCATTCTCTATTGCACAACTTTACTGAACAAGATATACTAAATATACAATAAAAAACGTATATCAGAGACAGTCACCGTATTTTTCTAAAAAAATGACAAAAAAATAATGGGAGGCGCAGCTTATGGAAGTAAATTTTGATAACATGATTCCCGAACTGCACTACTACATCCACAGAAAATGTACTGCCAGTTGGAAGATAGACCCGGATTACATACCTTTCATTGACATCACATATGTCATTGCGGGAAAAGCCAGATACTTTATAGACGGTACAGAATATATCGTCCGGAAAGGCGATTTAATCTGCATCCCCAGAGGCACTCACAGAGCGGCGGTCAGCGTCCCTGAGGATCTGATGGAATGTTACTCCACAAACCTTTTCCTCAGAGATCAGAAAGGCGATG
The DNA here is from genome assembly GCF_000526995.1 of Lacrimispora indolis DSM 755. Lineage (NCBI taxonomy): Bacteria > Bacillati > Bacillota > Clostridia > Lachnospirales > Lachnospiraceae > Lacrimispora > Lacrimispora indolis. The sequence continues at coordinate 5,759,677 of NZ_AZUI01000001.1, forward strand.
ATATCTCCCTGCCCCTTGAATTAATCAGCCATATTGGCAGCGTTCCCCAGCTCATTTCATGCTTCCATGAGATCCACGAAGAGTGGCTGAAGCGTGAGTTCGGTTACAAACTAAAGGTGAGGGCCAGTATGTGCCTGATCCTCTACCATATACTGGATCTCCTTTTCAATGAGAACCGGATCAGCAGTAAAGATATCCGTATCATCAACAGCATCCGCTACATGAGCACTCATTTTGCAGAAGATGTAAGCATTGATACCATGGCTGATCTGTTCCATATCCATCCGGTATACTATGGAAATCTGTTTAAAAAGGCCATAGGCATGACATTCAAACAGTATCTCATATCACTGCGCCTGAATCATGCGGAAAATATGCTGAGGAGCGGCGAGGGCAACGTGGGAGATGCAGCTCTCCAAAGCGGATTCTCCGATATATACTATTTTTCAAAATTATTTAAAGAAAAAAAAGGAATCCCCCCTTCAAAGCTGCTCCCGCCGGAGAGGAAGAAAAATGTGGAGGCATTCAAATAAAGAGGAGGATCGATATGAAGAAGAAAGCGCTCATCATCGGAGGAAGCGGAGGACTGAGCGGCCGTCTGGCTGCCCTGGCAAAAGAAGAATATGAAGTTTGGGCAGTTACCAGAGGGCAGCGCCCCTTAGGTGACAAGATCCATCTTCTGAAAGCCGACAGAAACGATGCTGAAAATTTCCGGAAAACGATTTTAGATGCGGATACGGTCTGGGACATTGTTTTTGACTGCATATGTATGAATGAAAGACATGCCATGCAGGATTTAAATGTATTTCCCGGAGTAACCAAGCGCCTGGTAGTGATTTCCACGGATTCTGTATATGATCCCCGCAGGAAAGGCACTCCGCAGAAAGAAGACGGATATTTCGTCGAGGAAGAAGGGGAGCCTGAAGCACTCACCTATGCAGGCAATAAACGCCGTATGGAACATGTCTTTATGAACAACTTCAAAAGCACCTCCATGGCAATCACACTATTTCGCCCCGGTCATATCTACGGACCCGGTTTTCTTATGGGATGCTACCCGGAGCACAGCAGGCAGAAGGAACTTCCCCAGCTCATCCTGGACCGGGAGCCAATATCTCTTGTAGGCGGCGGGATCTATCTCACCCAGCCCGTATTTGTGGACGATTTAGCAAATTCCATGCTGGACTGCGCAGACAAACCAGGCGCTTATAACCGCATTTTCTGTATTGGAGGACCGAAGGCGGTGGAAAACCGAAGATACTATGAGATCATCGGGCAGCTGCTTGACAGAGATGTGAACATAAAAGAGATTCCGCTGACAGGTTACCTTGAAAAACACCCGGAGTACAGCGGCCACTTATGTCACCGGATCTATGATCTGTCTGCGTTGATGGAGGCCGGTGTCCGCCTGCCGGATACCCCCCTTGAAACAGGGTTAAAAATACACTTAAAATCACTGGGGTATCTTTAAAAACGTTTTAAACCCACAAATAAATCCTGGAGGTATAACATGTATTACAAACAATATGGGAACACCGATATGAAGGTCTCCGCCATCGGCATGGGTTGTATGAGATATGACGCAGACGATGTAAAATCAGGCAATTTCGAAAAATGCGCTGAAGTTGCGCTGTACGCCCATGAAAAAGGCATCAACTATTTTGATACTGCTCCTTATTACTGCGATGATAAAAGCGAGATCATCACAGGCATGGCCCTTTCCCAGCTTCCCAGAGACAGTTACTATATTTCCTCAAAAACCAATCTGGGCACAGTAGGCGGCAGTTATACAGAATCAGACTTTCGCAGAAGGCTGGAAACGACACTAAGCCGGCTGAAGGTGGATTATCTGGACTTTTATCACCTGTGGTGCATATTAAATCTGGATTCCTTTTCCAAACAGGTGGATATTCTTTACTCATTCTTTGAGAAAGCAAAATCAGAAGGACTGATCCGCAATATCGTATTTTCATCCCATATGCAGGGCAATGAGCTGGAGAACGCAGTCGCTTCCAATCTATTTAAAGGAATGCTCATTGGTTACAATGCCCTCAACTACCGCTTCCGCCAGACAGGCATCAAAGCCGCCTATGACAGTGGTATGGGTGTTGTAGTCATGAACCCATTGGGAGGCGGCCTGATACCTGGAAACCCGAATACATTCCGCTATCTGACTGAAGGAACAGACCTAACCGTAGCACAGGCTGCCTTAAATTTCGTGGCCTCCCACAAAGAGATCACAATCACCCTGGCGGGCTGCACCACGAAAGCTCATGTAGATGATGCCGTGAAAGCCGTAGAAAACTTATCAGAACGTCCCGCAGCTGAAATCTATGAGGAATATGAGAATAAAGGCATGATCAGCAACGATCTCTGCACAGGCTGTGCATACTGCAAGCACTGTCCCAAAGATATTGATATCCCCAAATTCATGGATGCCTACAACATGAAGCTGCTGGGAAATGATATGTTTGAACGGCTGAAAGGTCACTGGCAGATATCAAAAGACTCCGCCGGAACCTGCATCAAATGCGGTAAATGCGAGAAGCTTTGCACACAGCATCTGCCCATCATAGAAAGACTGGCTGAGATAGCAGGTTAAATGCAAATATTTAAGACTGTTAATCTTTACTTTTTTAATCCTTCCATCAGTGCTATAATAGAATCTGCAGGGCCGCATTTACTGCGGCCCTGTAATTCTTACAATGATTGGAGTGATACTTATGAACATCGTGCTACTAGAATCCCTGGGCATTCCGGACAGCCTTTTAAATGAATACGCAAAACCGCTGATCAAGGCCGGTCACCATTTTGCCGCCTATCAGAAGGATACTGATCCCGAAGTTCAGATCCAGCGGGCCGGACAGGCAGATATTATCATGATAGCCAATATGCCTCTGTCCGGACAGGTAATATCTGCCTGCGAACATTTAAAGTTTATAGATGTTGCATTTACAGGGGTCGATCATGTGGACCTGGAAGCAGCCAGATCAAGGGGAATAAAGGTCAGCAATGCGGCCGGATATTCCACGGAAGCCGTGGCAGAGCTTACCATATGCCTGATCCTCTCCCTCCTTCGCAATGTGCCCCAAGTGGAAGCCCGCTGCAGAGAAGGAAAAACAAAAGATGGCCTGGTGGGATGTGAGCTGATGGGAAAGACTGTGGGCATCATAGGTGCCGGAGCCATCGGCATCAGGGCCGCGGAGCTTTGTTCCGCTTTTGGATGTAAGGTTCTGGCATACAAACGGCGCCTGACCGGAAACGAACCTTCCTTCATTGAATTCGTATCCCTTGAGGAACTCCTGTCCCGCGCGGATATTGTAAGCCTTCATTGTCCATTAAACGACGACTCCCGCCATTTAATAAACAGGGAAACCATTGGGAAAATGAAAAAAGGCGCTTATTTAATCAATGCCGCCAGAGGTCCTGTGGTGGATTCCAATGCTTTGGCTGAAGCCTTAGACACCGGTTACCTTTCCGGTGCAGGTATTGATGTCTTTGAAACAGAACCTCCCCTGGATCCGGCCCATCCACTTCTTAGAAGCAAAAATACGATCGTTACCCCTCACGTGGCCTTTGCTTCAGAGCAATCCATGGAGGCCCGGGCAAAAATTGTATTTGACAACATCACAAACTGGATGGAAGGCTGCCAGTCAAACATCATTCTGTAGAACAAAATCAGAATGAAAATTGGAAAATTTCATGTATTATTTGCACAAATAATGCTTGTAATTCAGAATCATCGTGCTATAATTTATTCATGGGGATATAGCTCAGCTGGGAGAGCGATGCGTTCGCAACGCATAGGTCACGAGTTCGAGTCTCGCTATCTCCATGATAGGGAAGTATAGCTCAGCTGGGACGAGCGTTCGCCTCACACGCGAAAGGTCATGGGTTCGAGCCCCATTACTTCCAGTTTCCCATAAACGGTAGAAACACCGGAGTTCTTCGTAAACACGAGGTTTTCCGGTGTTTTTGTTTTTCTAATGTACTGCTGTAAGAACTTTGCAAATTCATTCCTTTGCGAAGCTTGTAACTATTTGCATTTTTGTGTCGTATTTTCAGACATTAACAAGTAATCCACAATTATTTCCACATTATTGTGGATAAGTGTCGTTTTAGTATCGAAAAATAATGGATGATTTGGGGGTTGACTTCTTAGAGATACCGTGCTACACTAAATCAGTATTTTAGATAAAGTTTTGATTTCGCATATATTTGTAAGTCATTATTCTATTGATGATTTACACATATATGCGATTTTTGATTTTAGACAAATACAATATAATTTTAAGGAGGTATCTTTCATGAAAAAAGGTACAGTAAAATGGTTTAATGCACAAAAGGGGTTTGGTTTTATCTGCGATGAGGAAGGTAACGATATATTCGTTCATTTCTCCGGTCTTGCTATGGATGGCTTCAAATCTTTAGAAGATGGCCAGTCAGTCGTTTTTGAGACAACTAACGGTGCTCGTGGTTTACAGGCAGTAAACGTATCCGTCGCTTAATCCTTAACCGTATTAATATCACATCTAGCTTATCCATTTTCTTCAAAACACCACATTGATAAAATGAATATGTACCAACAATCTGTATATTAAAAAGTCAGAGCAATGTTTAATCATTACAGCTAAGTCAGCAAGGTTTATTCTGTATTCCTTGCTGGCTCAACCTAAAATATCAGTTCAATTTACTTACAAATCATATAAATCAGCCAGACTCAAACAATCTGATTTCTTTCCTATAATAATGAATCGCTGGCAAAATCTTTACGTTTACCGGAGTTTTGCAAACCTTCCAATTCAAGTATTTCCCTTTTTAGTCCTCATCTGCCTAGCTATCGCGCTTCTAAAGTTATCGGACCAACCATTTAAAACACTTCATTTTTAATCTCTTGTTTTCAGCCAGCAGTTTTTCTACTGGGCAACCAACAACACATACGGCTCTCTCCATATAGGATTCACAAATCTGTTATGTTCCCCTTTATTTAATTCGTCTTCTTTTTCAAAAAAAATTCGGTTTCCTGTCCAGGGTCAAAAGCTCCTTCCAATATCAACCTAACTATTTCTCGAATATAATACATTAAGCGTCTAATTACGCTGTTTATTAATGTATAGGAGGAAGCATTATGTATCCTGAAGAATTTGACGAAATGAATGCATGCAATTGCGGTTATTACGCCAATGCAAATAAATGTTCATGTGATAAATGCTCCGGTCAACAAAATGTAGCGTGTAAATCCTGCCAATGCAATTGCTGTCGTTGTGTAGGGCCTACCGGACCCACTGGACCTACTGGCGCGACCGGCGCTCAAGGACCTACTGGCCCTACCGGTGCTACTGGCGCTACTGGCGCCCAAGGACCTACCGGGCCTACCGGTGCTACTGGCGCTACCGGCGCCCAAGGACCTACTGGCCCTACCGGTGCTACTGGCGCTACCGGCGCCCAAGGACCTACTGGCCCTACCGGTGCTACTGGCGCTACCGGCGCCCAAGGACCTACCGGGCCTACCGGTGCTACTGGCGCGACCGGCGCCCAAGGACCTACCGGGCCTACCGGTGCTACTGGCGCTACCGGCGCCCAAGGACCTACCGGGCCTACCGGTGCTACTGGCGCGACCGGCGCCCAAGGACCTACAGGACCTACTGGTGCTACTGGTGCCCCAGGGCCTACAGGACCTACCGGACCTGCTGGCGCTACCGGAGCCCAAGGACCTACCGGACCTACCGGACCTGCTGGCGCGACCGGCGCCCAAGGGCCTACCGGACCTACCGGACCTGCTGGCGCGACCGGCGCCCAAGGGCCTACAGGACCTACCGGACCTGCTGGCGCTACCGGCGCTCAAGGGCCTACAGGACCTACCGGGCCTGCTGGTGCTACCGGCGCCCAAGGACCTACCGGACCTACCGGGCCTGCTGGTGCTACTGGTGCTCAAGGGCCTACAGGACCTACCGGTTCTCAAGGACCCACTGGGCCTGCTGGTGCTCAGGGACCTACAGGGCCCACCGGACCGCAGGGAGTTGAAGGACCTATTGGACCCACCGGACCTACAGGTGCCGCCGGTGCTACTGGCGCTCAAGGACCTACCGGCCCCACCGGGCCTCAGGGACCGCAAGGAATTGAAGGACCTGTTGGACCCACTGGACCTACCGGTGCCGCCGGTGCTACTGGTGCGCAAGGACCTACCGGGCCCACCGGGCCTCAGGGACCTCAGGGACCGCAAGGAATTGAAGGTTCTGTCGGACCTACCGGACCGACCGGTGCCGCCGGTGCTACTGGTGCGCAGGGACCTATTGGGCCTACCGGACCTCAGGGACCTCAAGGACCGCAAGGAATTGAAGGTTCTGTCGGACCTACCGGACCCACCGGGCCTGCCGGTGCTACTGGTGCTCAGGGGCCTATTGGGCCTACCGGGCCTCAGGGACCTCAGGGACCGCAGGGAATTGAAGGTTCTGTTGGACCCACCGGACCCACCGGACCTGCCGGTGCTACTGGTGCCCAGGGACCTATTGGACCCACCGGACCTCAGGGACCTCAGGGGCCGCAGGGAATTGAAGGTTCTGTTGGACCCACCGGACCTCAGGGACCTCAGGGGCCGCAGGGAATTGAGGGTTCTGTTGGACCCACCGGACCTCAGGGACCTCAGGGGCCGCAAGGAATTGAAGGTTCTGTTGGGCCCACCGGACCTCAGGGGCCGCAGGGACCACAAGGGATTGAAGGTTCTGTCGGACCTACTGGACCCACCGGTGCTGCCGGGCCTACTGGACCGACCGGCCCAACTGGAGAAGTTGTTTTGGCTTACGGATCTTTAAGAGGTGGTAGTGTAGAGACACCTGGGGCAATATTTACACCTGTACCATTTAGTATAGTTGGACCTTTATCGAATACTATCACAGTTAGCCTATCGGGCAACGAATTAGTGGTAGGAGAAAGCGGAATTTATCAAATAACGATATCTATTAACGCTGAAGCCACCGTTGATCCGGATCCAGATCAACCATATCTGAATGCTATAATTACTGTCAACGGTGTACCGATTTTTGGCGATACTACTACTTTCTTTAAGATAGCAAATAGAAGTAGTTCAACATTTGTGGTTCAAGCCGCCTTATCAGCAGGAGATGAAGTAGGCGTAAGTATTATTACAGATTTTCCAGTTTTAGGTTATATGAATCGCTCTTTAACGATTGTTCAATTAAGTAATTAGATGATTTTAGATAAATTAGATGGCTTTAAATGATAATGAAGCAAAACCTAAGTAAAATCATTAAGTATATTGTGATATTAGGGCTCTGAGGCGATTATTAATGTCCTTTTCGCTTTGTTATTCCCTAATGAAACTGTGAATGTTACCGTATACTGATATGAATATAAATTGGGTTCCCAGGAAGCATTCTGTTGAATTACCTTATAGATATTTTTAAAAGCAAAATTTGCTTTATGGATTTTTCCATTTTTCCAAAAAGCATCAGCCAAAGAAAAAAAGTGTAGGTTCTAGATTATGGTTAGTCTAAAAACCTACACTTTTTTCGTGCTGACAGATTGGGAGAGATTTGAAATACCAATTGCATTCAACGATTTCTTAATTAGCACACTCAACTCACCATACCCGGATATGATCGTTTTATGGAATGATTTTTCTTTCCTCTATAAAAACAGTTTTAATTTTGTCATGAATGATTTTAATGATCTGGTGCTGAAATGAGCTACCCTCAAATTTAGCTGTCATAACGTCACTTACCGCCAAACCCAGCATATCATATCATTACTTTTGTAATTCTCCATATTACTCCTGTATTTGGTAAATAAACATTTCGCATCTCCAAATCATCAATCCCCATATCTGATATATACATCGCATTATCAGGTCCAAAAGCAACGTCAGTGGGTCTGCTTAACCCCCTTTCTTCCGGAAACCCTGATTTATTGATAGCAAATGTCAATATATCTCCATTAACAACATTAACTCTCAATACCCTATGTCCTACACCTGAACGTATATAATCGCTTGATTCTTCGTATTGGACTCCTCCAAAACACGCAATGTAAATATCTCCAATCAGTCCAAAATCTGATGACCCGTTAAAATCGAATCCCATCACATTGGAACCAGACGGAAAAACTGCAATTGGTGTTGGCGGAAACGCCGGAATGGTGTTAAGTAATAATTCTGGCTTTCTGCCTCTGATCGGAGTGAACCTGGGCATTGTAACTGGAGCTCCCCCCGAGTAATCCGGCCAGCCATACCATGCCCCCACATTAAATAAATGTAATTCGTCCAATGCATTGGCAATCGGTCTGCTTCCTCTGGTATCCATTCCCTGGTTTGATATGATCAGCCGATTCAAGCTGTCAAATTTCATACAAAATGGATTGCGAAGCCCCCATGCGACCTGTTCAATATCAGAGCCATCCAGATTTGCTCTTAATACGCTGCCAGAAGCTAAAAGTCTCCCCTCTTTCACCTGATATCGTTGAATTGTGGGAACCCCAAAGGGGGAAAAGGCTCCGGTAACGGCTGATTCCATAGCAGGTATCAGCAAATTTCTGGTTTCAAAATTGATCTGGTTAAGAAATATATAGGAACCTGGATAATCATGTAAATGAGGATGCTCAAGAACCCAGCTGTTATCCAGGCCTACTACGCCGGAATTTGTTGCCGTTCCCTGTCCAAAATAGATTTTTCCATCATTGCCAAGCTCAACCCGGTTATTGCTGAAGTCCCCATTGCTTGGCAGGCCGCTTATAATATCCTGTCTTGCACCATTGGGATTTATGACAGTTACTACTCCTTTATGGGATACATAAATATGTCCATTTCTATAGTTTATTCCAGTCAGCGGGACATTAAAGCCATCAGCAACAACTTCTATTCTTCCATTGCTTATACGCATAACCCGTGGATTCAATGTACCGATTCCGGCATCTCCAATCAGCATATCACCGGCATCTGTAAAAACCATACCGATTGGCGCGTTTAATCCTTGAGCAAAGACTTCTATTTGATAACCTACCGGCACACTTATTCTATTGGGATCAAGTTCTCTCTGTCTAAATGGAGCTTGTTGAAGGTATATCTTCTGTGCACACTTATTTACAGCGAAATTCACCTTTGGTCTCCGCTTATATATATTATTGATAATATATGGTGATTTTTTTAACATGGTGACCGCTCAGTATCAGATATTCTCAGCCTCAGGCATAAATCCAAAAGAAAACAAACCTTTATGCTGCTCATAATAGCACTCCTGCTGCATAATATAAAACAAATACTCCTTTCGAATCAGACCTGGAGGCTGAAATTTGGAAAAAATTCTGGACAATAACTACTACGACCTAATTATTAATAATGTTTCAATTCCCATGTATGCTTCCGGGGACAACATTACAATGCTGAATTTCAGGCACTCTCTTCTCCACATCCCTAAGACAAACTCGGATCCCTGCAACTTAGGTATTTATCCTTATCACAGCTTTCCGACTCTCTATGTACCAACTTCCACTGTGAGCATTGAAAAATCAGGAATCGGCACCGTACAGCGAAATCCTTTTTTAGGCCTGTTTGGAAGAGGGGTCATCGTTGGAGTCATAGATACAGGAATTGATTACCGGCACCAGGCCTTCCTTTATAATGACAACACCACCAGAATCCTCTCGATCTGGGACCAGTCCATACAGGGTACTTCCCCTCCTGAAGGATTTACATTTGGCACCGAATACAAAAGAGAGCTTATTAATCTTGCCTTGAGATCAGATAATCCCTTATCCATTGTGCCTTCCGTTGACACCAATGGCCACGGTACCTCCATCGCAAGCGTGATTGCCGGTAAACCAAATATAGAAGGTACTTTTTCCGGCATTGTCCCGGAGTCCGAACTGTTAGTTGTAAAATTAAAGGATGCAAAGCAAAACCTTAAAGAAACCTTTTTCGTATCAGACGACATCCTGTGCTTTCAGGAATCCGATATCATTCTTGGGATACGCTACTTAAATGCCTATGCGCAAAGTGTAAGCCGTCCCGTGGTTATATGCATCGCCCTGGGAAGCAGCCAGGAAGGCCATGACGGCAACGGCGCCCTGAGCAATTATTTAAACTATTTAGGAAGGCTTCCAGGAATCGGTCTTTCCGTTTCAGCCGGGAATGAAGGAAACAACCGGAGGCATTACTTTAACAACACTACACAGGCTCCCTTTTACAATGACTTTGAATTAAGAGTGGGGGAACAGGACCGATTGTTCTCCATGGAAATATGGCCTTACGCTCTTGGACGGCTGGCTGTTGACGTATCTTCCCCAAACAGGGAATCCACACAGCTGATCTATCCCACCATCGGTTCCTGCAGAATGTTCAACTTCATTTTCACCCCAAGCGTGATTTGGGTCAATAACTTTATATTCGAGGAGGAAACCGGAGACCAGCTGATATTGCTGCGTTTCAGGGATCCCCTGCCAGGGGTCTGGAACATCCGGGTTCAAAGTACTGAAAATGAACCCATATCCTTCCATACCTGGCTGCCCTCCGGAGACATTATTTCAAATGAAACTTTTTTCCTCAATCCAAACCCTGATACCACCATAACCTCTCCCGGCAACGGGCTCCATCAGCTGACGGTTACTGCCTATAACCAGTTTAATGACAGCATACTCATTGAATCAAGCAGAGGCTATACGAGAAACGGCCTGGTCAAACCAGATATCGCAGCTCCGGGCTACCAGCTTCCCTGCGCTATCCCGGGCCCGGGGAATCAGTATGGAACCATTACCGGAACAGGGGCAGCGGCAGCCCACACAGCCGGAGCTATAGCCATGATCATGGAATGGGCCATTCCCAGAGGAAATTACACTTCCATGACTGGATACGATGTTAACCGTCTCCTGATAAGAGGTGCACGGCGTGAAGTTCCCGCTGTTTATCCAAATAACGTATGGGGTTATGGCCAGCTTGATGTAAATAATCTGTTTCGAAGACTTACAAATATTTAATGACCTGGTCAGTCCTTCCATTCTCGTAAAGAGCCGAAACATTTTCCAACGCATAAGGGTGTCCCTTTCTATTATGAAAAATCATAATTAGGGACACCCTTTAATAAAATTTGGATTTTATGCACTATTTAATTCATTAAGGATATGTGATATTTAAACTTCCGGTAGATCTTCCAAACAATAACTGCAGGCATGCTTAAAAACAGATACAGGGTGGACAACCCGCCTATGACCGCATAAACGGCAATCAACAAAATAATAACGGCATTCATAAATCACTCCTCCTTTTCTATTGTCATTTTAATGAAATTCACTAAAAAAAGGAATAGGAAAAGGGAAATCTTAACAGTATTTTAATGCCCGTCATCAGAACCTTAACAGGCCGGTAAATATGGCCCCCATAAAAGCCGTCTGGTTTGCCGTTGACAACCCATACAGATCTCCTTTATAATAAAATCAGCCTTTATTTGCAATATAAAGCAAATCGTTGACTGAGTCACCATAGAAAGGAATGATGGAAATGGCAGAAGTATCTATGTGTCAAAGCTGCGGTCTACCTTTTAACAGAGAACACGCTCACTTTATTGCAACAGAACCTGACGGAAGCAGAAGCATTTACTGCACAAACTGTTATAAAAGCGGAAAATTTATTGACCCGGACATGACTATGGAAGAAATGATCGATACGATCGTACCTGTTTTAGGTAAATCCATAGGCAAGGAAGAAGCAAGAAATGAAATGACAGCTTTATTGCCGACTCTTAAGCGCTGGAAATAATCACAATACGGATAAAATCAAACCTAACCTGCTGATATGATGACAAGGGGCTGCCGTAAAAAGAAGACCAAAGCCAGATATTGCTGCACTGATGTGTTATATGCAATATCCGGCCCGGATCCTCCGTTTTGCGGCAGCCCCTTAATTTAAAACATTGCCCGGCATTTCATTGAATTACAACAGGTCATCTTCTGTCAGAGGCCAACATGGCATAATAACAGTGGTCACAGATCCCCTGATTATTACGTCCGGCCTGGCGCATTGTTCCCTCATATCTCATACCGCATTTAGCCATGACAGCTCCGGAGTTGGCATTTAAAGGGTCATGTATTGCTTCTATGCGGTTCATCCCTACTTCATCAAACAAATAATCCATTACCCGTTTAAGCGCCTCAGAAGTAATTCCTTTGTGCCACCACCTGCGGCCAATGCAATATCCGATCTGGGCTGAGGCAACGCTGTCATCTAAGTATACCACACTTATGGAACCAATGGGTTCAGCCGGTGATTCTTTTAAAGCAATCGCCCACTGATATTTGTCCGCCCTGGAATAAGCGTTTACCCATTCGTTCAATACCATTCTGCTGATGCCGGCATCCTTATGGGCCGGCCATGTGAGATATTTTGTTACATCGGTATCGGAAGCCCAATTTTGAAACATTGCTTCAGCATCTTCCAGGGTAAACCGCCGCAGTACCAACCGTTGTGTTTCCAGATATTCCGTTCCCAGATGTTTCATGGCATTCTCCTTTTTCCCGCTTTTTTCCAGCTATTTGTACCATAATACTAAAAAAACGGTTGAGGGTCAATACCAGCTTTTAACATCTGCATTGCAGACACGCAGCCAGCCACTTAACAGCCCTGCCGTCACTCCGCCCTTTTCTCACAGTGAGACGCAGACCGTCTTTTTGCAGGAATCCAGATACAGGATCCTGTTCTCAATACCGTACAATTCTTTTACAGCCTGTTCCGTAATAATATCCTTCCCCTTCCCCACGCAGTGCTTTTTATTTTTGTAAAGCAGCAGCACATTGGCATCCGCCAAAAACCCGTGATCCGGAAAATGGGTTGTCATGATCACTGTCCTGTCAAGCTTTTCAACAAGACCGCAGATGTGGGAAATGATCCTGGCCTGGTTGCCGAAATCCAGATTAGAAACAGGTTCATCCAAAACCAATATGGGCGTTTGCTGGGCAATGGCCCGCGCGATCAGGGTAAGCTGCCTCTCTCCTCCGCTGATCCGGGTATAATCCTTGTTGCAAAGATATTCGATCCCCAGCAGTTCCATGGCTTCTTCCACTGCCCTCCGGTCTTCTCCGTTAAGCTTGCCCAAGCCCTGCTGATGAGGATTCCTTCCCATGGCAATGACCTCCTTAACCGTAAAAGCAAAGGGCGGGACATGGTTTTGTGGAACATAGGCGATCTGCTTTGCCAGCTCCTTCCGGTTCCAGCTTTCGAGAGGAATGTCATTTAATGAGATGCTGCCGTTTATGGGCCCCAGCAATCGAAGGACTGTCTTAAAAAACGTGGTTTTCCCCACGCCGTTTGAGCCCAGAACACACCACATTTCCTTTGCCTTGATGGTCATATTGATATGTTCAATCACCTCATGGCCATGATAGCCGCAGCTGAGATCTTTCATTTCCATTTTCATTTGCTTCACCAACCGCTTTCTCTTCTGCTCATCAGAAATATGAGGAAAGGGATTCCAACCAGGGACGTTGTGATTCCAAGGGGAATTTCAATGGTCATTAAGCTGCGGCACAAGTCATCCATCAGCAAAAGGTAAACCGCCCCTAAAAGCAGGGAGCCTGGAATCACATATTTGAAATTGGGCCCCATCATCATTCTTGCAAGATGAGGAACGATCAGCCCGATCCAGCCGATTGTCCCGGTCACTGATATGGAATACGCCGTTAAAACGGTAGCTGAAACAGTGATGATCACTTGAAGCAGCCGTGTATTCACTCCCAAAGACTTTGCCTCCTCCTCACCCAGGGCAAGAATATTGATCTTATTGCTGCAGAACACCAAAACCGCAATGCATATGGAAAAGGGCGCCATCATGCCCAGGGCATCCTGGTAAGTGGCTTTATTTAAGCTCCCCATCAGCCAAAAGGTGATTTCCGGCAGCTTGTTTTCCGTATCCGCAGTGTATTTCATCAAGGTGATCAACGACTGAAACAGGCCGCTGACTAAAATTCCCCCAAGGACCAATAAAAACACCATGTTATTGCCTTTTCCGATCCGCGCGGCAATAAACCAGGCCATCATAACAGCCAGAAGGCCAAATGCAAATGCCATCATCTTGGTGCCAACAATGCCAACCGACAAAACAATGCCCAGCACAGCACCAAAAGAAGCGCCCGAAGACGCTCCCAGTAAGTCAGGTGACACAAGGGGATTCTTAAACATCCCCTGATACGCCGCGCCGCTGACCGCCAGTGCTCCCCCTACCTGGATGGCAGCAAATATCCGCGGCAGCCGGACCTGATAAATGATATGGGAGATCTGCTCATTGTCCGAATAACCTGACAGCACCTTCATAACGTCTGCCAGCGATATAGGGAAGCGTCCTGCCAGCAAAGACACTAATATGGAAACCAGCAGAAGAACTGCAAGCAGCCAAAGCACCTGCGCCGGCGGTATTTTATTTTTTGTTTGATCCACTTCCGATCATCCTATCTTCATTTTTTTAATATTTCCTTTTTGAAAGTTTTCACCTATACGGGTCTCTCCCAGGCAATAGGAACAAAGGGCCGCAGGCATGGTAAACCGGAGGCGGCAATCCTGCATATCCGCCGAAAGAAGGTTTTTTCCCCTGCGGAAATATTCCGCGGCATCAAAAGAGCCTTGTCCTGTAATTCCGTTAAGGAATAATATGTCAGCTTTAGGATTTGCCATCTTTACCTTGAAGGCAAAGACCTCTCTTTCCGCCTGGGATACAATATCCCCTTTTGTAATAATAATCAGGTCTGCATAACGCAGCATGGGCCCGATTTTATGAGGGGTATTAATGCCTGATAAATTATCAATGACACATACCGCCAAAAATTCACGCAAATGAGGAGAACAGCGGTTGCACAGCCCGGCGCTTTCGATCACAAGGTATTCAAAATCATTTTTAAAGCCCCAGGCCGCACACTCTTCAATGTTGCTGACAAAAAAATGGTCTGGACATAAATTACCCGAAAGCCCCACAACAGAAGAGATCTGGTGCTCCCCGAACCGGTCTGAATCCGAGCTGGATAAGCAGTCAAACTTTGCCACTCCCACCTTTTCTTTTCCCAGCTGTTGGATGATCCGGATCAGAACTGAGGTTTTTCCCGCAGAAGGCGGCCCGGAAACCGTAATCAATTTCATGGGCATAATACACCCCCGGGATGAAGCCTGTGCCACTCCTGAAAAAAGACATCCAGGCAGTGTTCCGCCAAAGCAGGAATATCATGTTCACGGATAAAATCCCAGCCCAGCCACTGAAAAGCGGCACCAGGCGGCAGCTTTGCATCCACCTCTCCGTTCATAGGCGGCGTATAGGCCTTCACACAAGCCTGGGCGAAGTCCTTTCCGGTGATATAATCCGTAATATCCTTTACATTCTCAGCCTCATCCTTTCTCACAAGCATATACATGGGCAAGGTAATTGCTCCGTCATCAGGCCATATAATCTCCACCTCATCCCGCACGCAGGTCTGGGCGAAAAACCAGGAAACCAGATAAATGGCTCCTCCTTCCTGCCTGCTGCTTCCCGCTGTCTTTGACATCACACTTCCATGGAGGGCGTGTTTCACGTTCCCGGCAAATTTCCGGATCCCTTCCTCGCCATACAGCTTATATAAGTATAAAAACATGGCATTGGATATGGTTTCCCGGTCTTTTCCAAAGATAATGATGTTGTTCTCATAAACCGGGTCAAGTAAGTCTTCCAGAGTCCTGGGAACCGGAAGGCTGCCCAGCCGTTTTTTATCGATCATAAACATTTCGGCCATTACGCCGTAAACCGTATAAATATCCTCCGGGTCCCACAGGCCTGCCGCCTTTAATGCAGGATTCATGTTTTGGATGTAGCCTCCTGCAAATATACCGGCCATTTTCTTTTGAAAATCCAAGCCAAGGTATTCATTAAATTCTTTTGAAAACAGCAGTCCGGGAAAACGCTTTGGATCAGGGTCTGCCCAGGATTCTTCGCAGGTATCGTTTGTCATTTTCCCAAATTCCAAGTAGCACTTTCTTGAAATCCCATAGTGCTCTTTGTGTTTCCGCTCCAGATCTTCCAATGCATCACGGAAGGTGAATTTTAGGGGGCATATGGTATTTCCATAAAAATCCAGCTTCTCTCCCGGCGAAAAATCTTCCAGCAGATACTGGCGCTCTGCTTCTGCCTTTAAAACGGCATGATCCAGATGGTATAAAAAAAGTTCCTGATTGACCCCTCTTACATATAACAAGGTCTTTAACATGGTATCCGGCCCAACCTCTTCTAAAAAATCCTCCGGTTCTTCATATTCAAAGCCATTTGACCGGAACACTTCAAAACTTTCCGGATACTGTTTTAAGATTTCCTTTAGCTTCATTGTTCCTGTTATCACAAAAAACCTCCTGACTAAAGCATTGAAACCGACATCTCCACCCGCTCTCCCCTGCGGAGCATCTGTAACAGCTTTGTTGTTCTTCTGTCCATATCTTCCAGTTCCTTTAAATTCTTCTTTTCCATTTCACTTGTTTCCAGAACGGCTTTCATGCCGCCATTTTCAATAATAATGCGCTTATCTCCCATTAGAGCAAGGATCGGGTCGTGGGTGGACATGAGCACGATTTTTCGCTCCTGGGCGAGCAGGAGCAGCGCCTTTTTCCGGTCCACTCCCGCATTTTCGATTTCATCGATCAGCACAATGGGGGAAGTGCTTAAAAAGGCAGTGTCTGCGATCATCAGTGCGCGGGACTGGCCTCCGCTTAACTCTGTTAAAGGTGTTTCCTTAGAAAACCGTTCTCCTGCCAGGTCATTGGCTGCATCAAAGATTTTCCCGGTCACGCTGTCAAGGGACTCGATCATCCGGCTCTCCCCGTGAAGGCGCAAAAAATCCATGACAGGAAGATCCATGACAAAGTTCATGTTCTGGGAAAGCTGAGCAATGAGCTTGTTTTCGATTTGAAAGCGCTCCCTTTCACTGGGGATTCGGTCATCTATCAGGATCCTCCGTTTTGTCTGTGTATCGCCCTGGGCAAGGCACTCAATATCTGCCAGTAAGCAGCTTTTTCCTGATCCCGTAGGACCCATAACCGTAATAATTTCACCCTTTTCAATGGTAAAGGACAGGTTTTCACTTTCTCCGAATTTGTTCTGTCCTCCTATAATGGTGATCTTTTCCACGGATTTCTTTTTCTGCTTTAAAGATTCCATCCGGTTTAAAAACAGGATAAAATGATCTGCCAACTGAGAGGGGGACGCGCCGATATCCTCCAGCAAATGTTCGGGAACCGAGTCAATATACTGCTGGACGCTGGAATGAGACTGTTCAGAAAAACCATCTATGCCGGAGGCTGCAAAAAAGTCGCCGGCATAGGGATAGGTTTCTAAAACCATAGCAATGTTATTTGTTAATAATTCCTTTGTTATCATGATTTGATTCACTTCCGAAGAGCGTTCTTTGTGATATTTTCCACATCCTGGCCGCTCAGTTCCACGTGATAAAAAAGCTTGTAAAATTCTTTTGTTTCTTCCTTAATATCAAAGTCCACATACTCCGGGTACAAAATGGAATGAACCCACTTGATTCCGATGATCGTATTGACAGAAGGCGGCCTGTCAAACCAGTTCTGAGGCTGCATCGGTGTCTCAAACACAAGACCGTTTTTAACTGCCGGAATGGTCGACCATTTTCCGTCGTTCATGATGGTGTTATAGCTGCTGGAATCCGCAAATCCATTGTCAACGCTGCAGATGATCAGCTCCGGATTCCATTTCATAACCTGCTCAATGGAAACAGCAGTGCGCCCGTATCCAGGGGTAATTTCGCAATCCGCTACATTGATTCCGCCGCACAAATCAATTAACTGGGAATGAGAGGAACCTGAAGGGTCGGTATGAAGGCCATCCTGCTCTTCTGCATAATAAACACGTATCTTTTTATCCTCAGGAATTTGAGCTGTGATTTCTTTTGCATCATCCAATGCCTTCTGAGTATAGGAAGCCAGTTCTTCTCCCCGATCTTCCCTGTTAAAAAGCTTGCCTAAAAAGCGGTAGGTTTCCGGCAGATCCGTCAAATCACTTTTCACCAATATCACCGGTATGCCCAGCTGCTTCTGCAGCTGTTCTGCCTGGTCAATGCTTCCCTGATCCGTTCCGCTGGAAAGAACCACATCAGGAGCTGCTTTAATAATTTCTTCGATGTTTCCCTGGTTTCCTTTGCCGTACCAGCCTCCTAAATTAGGAAGGGATGCATAGTATTCCGTCAAATAAGCCTTTTCCCCGTCAGATATGTTCACATTTACACCTGCCACCATTTTGTCATCAAAGGTATACATGAGCATGGTGCCTATAGGGCTGGTGGAATATACGCGGCTGATGGCCCCAGGCAGTTCCAGCTTACGTCCTGAGTGGTCCGTGACCTCCTGGACTGCTGAATCGTTTTGTGCCGCAAGGGATGATTCCTTCTCTGCTTTTGCCGTCTCGCCGGCCCCGGCAGAACTGCCCTCCGTTACTGTCTGTGTCTCCTGTGCTGATGAACCGGCATTGGTTCCAGCTCCTTTGCAGGCGCTCAATGCAAGTGTGATGCATAAGAGCAATCCGGACAAATAGATGCGTTTCTTCTTTGGTATTCTCCGCATGATAAATAATTCCTTTCTTTTTTTTCTCCTGATTTTTTATAAATCACAAATTTTTTTATGATAAAGTTTTAACAAATATTGATTATTTTGCTCAAACCAATTAAAAACCAGGAGGAATTTCTCTTTTTTTCGATATAAATATATTAATATATCGGATTTAAAAAATCAAGCTAACAAAAATTTTGATTTGTAGATTTTTTCTGCTTCACATTCCCCTTGCCACAAATTAAAAATCTTTGTATAGTAATCTAAGGCGATAAGCAAGCATATTCGTTTTATTCATTAGGAGGCAAATGATGCGCGTAGTTACAAGAATAAGGATCGGCAAAGAAAGAATTTTTATCGGCAAAGGCGTAAAAGAAATGCTGGATGCCATTGAACTGAATAAGTCCATAAAAAAAGCAACGGAATACACGGGGATTTCCTATCCAAAGGCCATCCGGATGATCCGGACCCTGGAAGAAGAATTGGGATTTCCTGTTGTTATTTCTGAAAAGGGCGGAAACGAGCGGGGAGGAACCCGTTTAACTGAGAAAGGCAAAGAAGTTCTTGAGACTTACAGGAAGATCGAGAAGGACGTAGAAGAATATGCGGAAAAACTGATTGAGAAGGAATTTCGTTTTTAATGCTACCGATTTTAGATCTTCAGACAACAGCAAGGTAAGAACAGGATAATAAACAAAATGGCCTGTATTTTCAATAAACGCATATTTTTTCAGCCATTGTGCATACTCAACTCGTGAGGTGATGATATGAAGCTTTTAAGTCTCTGCGAGATTATATTTCGGTGTGTTTTATTTGCGTTGGCAATTTATCATATTTACAAACGGGAATATAAGTTAATGAAATCCGTTATCCTGGTATTTGCGTTGTCATTCTTACCTGAATTATTACATGCTGTATTTCAAATACAGGTTGATGCCTTCAGCATCCTTGTTTATCTGATCATCATATTTATGGCATTATACCTGGGCAGCTCCTTCCAGTTTTATGATAAATATAAATGGTGGGATCGGTCAATACACTTCCTGTCCGGCGTTGGGTTTGTGGGTTTTGGAATTGCAATTGCCGGTATAGGTTCTGATATTATAAAATTGGTAATCCTGCTCTTTGGTTTTACCTTTTCCATAACACTTCATGTGTTTTGGGAGGTACTTGAATATATAACCGATTGTATATTTCATGGAAATGCACAGCGATGGCAAAAGGTCCATGCTTCCATTAACCATGTATCTGAAAAAGCAATCCAGCCTGCCGGTCTTGTGGATACCATGAATGATATGATCTGCTGCATTGTCGGCGCAGGGCTTACAATTCTTGTCTGGTGGTTTATTATATAGCTCTTTCCAAGCCTTCCTTCCCGAAATCCATTGCCGCGAAGGAAGGTTATGCATTTTATCTTAAAAGCGCCATGGATCCTGTCAGTTTGTTTACTTTTTTCTTGCTCCCATAAATAGCAATCCCAAAATACTTATGATCCTGTTCCGTTGTGACAGCCGCTTTTGCAGCATATTCGCTGTATATGTTACAGCCCTGCGCTACATCAGAAAAATCGGCAACCACCAGGTCGTCAAATTCCGAACCGTACAGACGACTTCGCAAGTCCTTCAGAAGGGCTTTATCCCCACCCAGCATTGTAACAGGAATTGAAACGATGCCTAAGTGAGTTTGACCGGAAGCGTCTTTTACATCTGCACCGACTTGTTCTGGGATAAGTTTTCCCAACGTCACGCCCAAAATAGCTGAGGTGTTGGCCATAATGCCAATAGGTAATTCTGAATCTATAATTATAACACATTTCATATCACTCATACTTCAACACTCCTCTTGTCTTTAAAAGTCTCCTGCCCTGGGAAACCAATAATCCCGCCAGTGTAAGCACAATCCCAAGCACAGCAATTCCTGTGATTCTTTCCTGAAGCACAAGAATGGAAGTGACAACGGTTATTACGGGAACCGCGTAAATGTAAACACTGGTTTTCACTGCACCCAATTGTTTCACAGCAGAATTCCACGTTACAAAGCAAAGGGCAGATGCTCCAAAGCCTAAAAACAGGATATTAAACAGATTAACCGGCTGTATCAGTTGATCTATGCTTGGGTGAAATCCAAATATCAGCAATGCTGGCAGCATAAACAGCAGCCCATAAAAGAAAATTCGCCTTGTTGTCTGAATGGTATTGTAATGGAACCCGCTGATTTTCTTTGTCAAAACAGAATAGGCCGCCCATACCACGGCTGCTGAAAGAGCTAGTATATCTCCCATAGGATTCAGCTCCAAGCGGCTGCTTCCGTTAAAGCTGATAATAAAAATTCCGGCAGCAGCAAGGACAAACCCCATAAAAAACCCCAGTCTCAATTTCTCTCCATCCAAAAAATAATGAGCAAGAATGGCGGTGAAAAACGGCGCAATGGATACAATGACCCCTACATTGGAGGCAAAGGTATAGGTCAATGCAATATTCTCAAGCAGAAAATACAGCGTTACTCCGCATAAACCAGCCCCTGCAAAATACAGTTCCTGCTTTCTCTCCCTGATCCTGAGCCTGTGAGGACAGATCAGCAGCAAAAGGGCAAAGCCTATGGCAAATCTTATAAACAATATTTCAATGGGTGAAATCGCTTTTAAGAGTATTTTGGTTGATATGAAAGTCGTTCCCCAAATAAAAATTGTCACAAATGCAAGTAAGTGTCCTTGAATTTCTTTTTTTCCGTCCATGAAATCCCTTTCTATGTAAAAAATCAGCTTTAGATATCCTTAAAAATGTTCATATACTGTTTTGGCGTCAGCCCGATAAATTTTTTGAAAAAGTTTGAAAAATGGCTTTGGTCCGTAAACCCGGTCTGTAACGCTGCATCAATGGGCAAAATGCCCTGTTCCAGCAGTTTCTTTGCTTTGTCAATCCGTATGGTTTCTAAATAGCTGTAAGGTGAAATCCCCTTTTGTTTGGTAAAGGAACGAAGCAGATAGTATTTGCTCAATCCGGTCAGTCTGCAAAGGTCTTCCAGGGAAATGTTTTCCATGTAGTGGGTTTCTAAGAACCGGCAAATTTCCCTTGCCTGTGCACTTTGCTCCGTTTTTCCTGCGGGCAGTGCCTGATCCGTATATTCTTCAATCAACTGTTCCAAAAGGAAAAAGAAAATTTCCTCTTTCCTAAAGTCCTTTTCTTCCTCCATAATCATTTGATGCAATTCACTGAGTACTGCCGCCAATTCACTATGGAAAACTACCTGAGGGGTAAAATAAGGCAGATATTCGTTTCCTGTTATTTCAAAGACGGCCTTGCTCATTTTATCCGGCTGAATATTGATACAGCGGTAATCCAGGGTTTTACCATCAATTTGCTCGCAGGTATGATTATCACGCGGATTAAACAGCACCAAATCTCCCGGCTCTATGGTATACTCCTTGTTCTTACAAGATAAATACCGGCAGCCTTTTTCAATAAAACCGATCACATAATACTCGTGAAAATGATTGGGGAATTTCTGCATAATGCCTTGAAAATGATAAGCTTCCACATTCAATTCAGTATCATATTTTACCGTTCTTATCTCTTTCTTCATAACTTGTCCTCCTTTCCTGACTCTCTGATATTCAGTGTACCACAAACCACAACAGGATTCTTGTATGATATTGCCCTTTTCACTTCGTATCCGTTTACCTAAACGTTACCTGTTTGCCAGCTGTTTGTCCCGTTTTGAAGAATACTTCCACAAATTTAAGCTTCTGAATATTTTTCCTAAAAAACATAATAATATCTTATAAAACGAATTGAGGTGAATCTATGCCAAAAAGCAATGTAATTCCCGAAGCAAGGGAGGCACTTGACAGGTTTAAATATGAAATTGCCGAAGAAACCGGCTTCCCTATCACAAGCAATGATTATGGCAAAATGACGTCTTATCAATATGGTTACATGGTAAAAAAAATGATTGAAGAGCAGGAAAAACAGATGATGGACAAATCCTGACGATTATTTCCAGCATCTGCAATCAAATAAAAGGCCGTATAAAAATCTTAATAAAAAAGAGGGCTAACGATGGAAAAATATACCAGCGGTGCAGAATTGCCGGTAGGCTTAGGCCTGGCACTTGAAGAATATAAGGCAATGGATTACTTTTTTTCCTTGCCTGCTCAAGCACAGCAGCAGATCATCGATCATACTCAAACCATACAGTCGAAAGAAGAAATGCTGACTTATGTTCACACAATCATCGCACCAAAATAAAAAAGATCAGCCACTCCTGCAAAAAGGCAAATATCCTTTTGCGGGAGTGACTGTTTTTTTAACAATTATCCACAATAAAAATTATGATTGATCCAGTTCTGGCAAAAGACGTGTACTACCGGAGTTCATTCCTCCAAAAAGCAACTCTC
This sequence comes from Lacrimispora indolis DSM 755, assembly GCF_000526995.1. Classification (NCBI taxonomy): domain Bacteria; kingdom Bacillati; phylum Bacillota; class Clostridia; order Lachnospirales; family Lachnospiraceae; genus Lacrimispora; species Lacrimispora indolis. Next base: position 5,782,647 of record NZ_AZUI01000001.1, read on the forward strand.
TTTTCATTAATTTCTTTTATCTTCTCCGGATCCACCTTAAAGTTTCTCCTGATATCCATCAGTCCATTGACCTCCTGCTGCACATCCGTGACCTGGGTATAGCAATAGCCGCATACATAGGGTATCTCCTTAATGGCTGTGGTAATGCTCTCAAACCTCTTTAAAAAGTCCTCCTTTGTATTGACCTTATTTCCGTAGCCCCAGCCTTCCTTGTCACTGTCAAATGCGATGCCTCCGAATTCACTGATCATCACCGGCTGGCCCCTGTAAGAAAAGCCATTGGCAAAAGCCGATTTAGAGGTAGAGTGGTAAACCTCTGCCGTCATAATCTCATCCTTGTATTCTGTATAACGTTTTCTAAGCACTTCCCCCTTCTCTTCGT